>CAUVSV010000027.1:0-24939 GCA_963554735.1 Streptococcus oralis | reverse complement strand
AAAAACAAAGCAAGCCGCGACAAAGCTCGTCTTTCAGCTAAACTTGCTAAATAAGAAACAGTCCATAGAGGCTGTTTTTTTGTCCTCTAATCAGAAAAGGTAGAAAATGAAAATCGCAATCATAGGATATTCTGGAGCCGGCAAGTCAACTCTAGCTGAAAAGTTGTCAAACTACTACTCCATCCCCAAACTGCATATGGACACACTCCAATTTCAACCTGGTTGGCAAGACAGTGACCGCGAATGGATGCTGGACGAGATGAAAAACTTTCTCACAAAGCACGAAGCTTGGGTCATCGACGGCAACTACTCTTGGTGTTGCTATGAAGAAAGAATGCTGGAAGCTGACCAAATCATCTTTCTCAATTTTTCACCATGGACTTGTCTCTTTCGAGCCTTTAAACGGTATCTCACATACCGAGGCAAGGTCAGAGAAAGTATGGCTGCAGGTTGCCCTGAACGCTTTGACTGGGAATTTATCAGATGGATTCTCTGGGATGGGCGTACAATACCTGCTAAAGAACGCTATCAGCAGGTTCAAGAAACCTACTCTGAGAAAGTAATTGTCCTCCGGTCTCAAAAGGAGATGGACTACTTCTTAGAAAATCTCGTACATAACAAGAAAAACCAACGTGCCTAACGTTGGTTTTTTGCTATTAGCCAATCACACTTCCGTTTGGTACAGCTGGATCAACTGTGAGAAGGGTTAATTTTCCATCATGTTCAGCTGAGAGGATCATTCCTTGACTGACATATTTTTTCATCATCTTGCGTGGTTTGAGGTTGGCAACGATTTGGACTTTCTTGCCGACCAATTCTTGCTCATTTGGATAGTATTTTGCAATTCCTGAGAGGATTTGACGGTCTTCGCCATCACCAGCATCTAGGCGGAATTGGAGCAACTTATCAGAATCTTCCACTTTAGAAACTTCTTTGACTTCTGCGACACGGATCTCAACCTTGTCAAAGTCTTCGAACTTGATTTCATCCTTGTTGAGTTTGAGTTCAACTTCGTCTGGATTCCATTCTTTTTCGACAGCTGGTTTGTTGCTTTCCATTTGTTCCTTGATATAGGCAATCTCTTCTTCCATATCCAGACGTGGGAAGATTGGTGTTCCTTTGGCAACGACTGTTACACCTGCAGGGAAATCAGCCAAACTCAAGTTTTCAAGACTAGAAACTTCTGCTAAACCAAGTTGAGTCAAAACTGCACGACTGGTTTCCATCATAAATGGTTCAATCATGTGAGCTACAACGCGAAGGCTAGCTGCTAAGTGACTCATAACACTTGCCAATTGGTCACGGTGCTCTTCATCCTTAGCCAAGACCCATGGGGCTGTCTCATCGATGTATTTGTTGGTACGTGAGATAAGAGTCCATACTGCTTCTAAAGCACGTGGGTAATCAACGGCTTCCATGTGTGTATGGTAGTCTGCGATTGATTGTTCTGCAACCTCAGCAAGAGCATTGTCAAATTCAGTCACACCCTCTACATAGGCAGGGATTTGACCATCAAAGTACTTGTTGATCATGGAAACCGTACGGTTGAGGAGGTTTCCAAGGTCATTGGCCAATTCATAGTTAATACGACCTACATAGTCTTCAGGAGTGAAGGTTCCGTCTGAACCAACTGGAAGACTACGCATGAGGTAGTAACGGAGTGGGTCAAGCCCATAACGTTCTACTAACATTTCAGGGTAAACGACATTCCCCTTAGACTTAGACATCTTGCCATCTTTCATGACGAACCAACCGTGGGCAATCAAGCGGTCAGGCAATTTCATATCCAACATCATGAGAAGGATTGGCCAGTAGATGGAATGGAAACGAAGAATGTCTTTTCCGACCATGTGAAAGACTGTTCCATTCCAGAATTTATCATAGTTAGCATGATCCTCTTGACCGTAACCAAGAGCAGTCGCATAGTTAAGAAGGGCATCAATCCAAACGTAGACAACGTGTTTTGGATTGGAAGGGACTGGCACACCCCAGGTAAAGGTTGTACGAGAAACCGCTAAGTCTTCCAAACCTGGCTCGATGAAGTTACGCAACATTTCATTAAGACGACCATCTGGAGTGATGAAGTCAGGGTGAGATTTGAAAAATTCTACCAAACGATCTTGGTATTTGCTGAGGCGAAGGAAGTAAGATTCTTCAGAAACCCATTCCACTTCGTGACCTGATGGAGCGATACCGCCTGTCACATTTCCTGCTTCATCACGGAAAACTTCCGCAAGCTGGCTTTCTGTAAAGAATTCCTCATCTGAAACTGAATACCAACCAGAATATTCACCTAGGTAGATATCATCTTGAGCAAGCAAGCGTTCAAAGACCTGAGCCACTACTTTTTCATGGTAGTCATCAGTTGTACGGATGAATTTATCGTATGAGATATCAAGTAATTGCCAGAGTTCTTTGACTCCAACCGCCATGCCGTCAACATAGGCTTGAGGTGTGATGCCAGCTTCTTCTGCTTTTTGTTGAATCTTTTGACCATGCTCATCAAGACCTGTCAGATAAAAGACATCATAGCCCATGAGGCGTTTGTATCGAGCTAGGACATCACAAGCGATGGTTGTGTAGGCAGAACCGATATGAAGTTTACCAGATGGATAGTAAATCGGTGTTGTAATATAAAAATTCTTTTCAGACATAATTTTTCCTTTCCAGGCAAATGAAACCTGATTTTCTAACACTTCATTATATCATATTTTTAGTGATTTTCGATAGGAAAATCCATACAAAAACAAGATAGACAACTGTCCATCTTGTTTTTTTCTGTTCTATATCTTATTCATAACGAAGGGCTTCAATCGGATCAAGTTTAGACGCTTTATTGGCTGGCAAGACTCCGAAAATCATCCCAACACTTGCTGACACAGCCAAGCTAAAGAGAGCGATTGGGAGGGAAACCCCAACTTCAATACCTGCAATCATGTTTTGAAGCAATACTCCAGCTAACATGGTCATTCCAGCAGCAATCCCAAGACCAATGACACCACCTAACAAAGTCAGGATCATGGATTCAATCAAAAACTGTACCAAGATATTAGCCCGAGTAGCTCCGAGAGCTTTCCGCAGACCAATCTCACGTGTGCGTTCTGTCACCGAAACCAGCATGATATTCATAACACCAGTTCCCCCGACAAAGAGAGAGATTCCTGCGATGGCACTGATAATGGTGGTCATAAAACCAAAGAGTTGTTGTACTTCTTGGAAGGCAGCGGTTGCATCCGCAACTTGGTACTCCCCTTGCTGAAGACCAGCAATCTCAGTCAGTTTTCGAGCCAACTCCGGACCCAAGGTCTGCGTTAGACTAGTATCATTGACACGAAAGACGATGTTCGAAATTTCATCAGTATTAAAATTGGCTGCGAGAGAAATATTGGTCGTAATTGGAAGACCACCAATCCCAAAGGCTTTAGCAGTTTTGGCTTCATTGCTGGTATAAACGCCAATCACACGGTAACTAAATTCATTAACAGAGATGATTTGATTTACCGCAGCTTCTGGACTATCAAACAAACTCTTGGCTAGTTCTTCATCCAACAAAATCACACTGGCAAATTCCTTGTAGTCTTGCTGTCTTAGACTTCTACCCGCAACGATTTCATTTTCAACTGCGTTCATGTAGGTGCTATTTCCGCCTGTCAGAGTCGCTCGTTCAACCTTCTTATCCTTATAAGACAAGGTAACGTTGGTCGAGTTGGTGACATAGTAACTGTCTACTCCTTTGAGTTTGGCAGCTTCCTTGACCCAGGATTCTAGTGGTTTTGGTGGTTCAACATGAACATCCTCTTCTTTCCCGCTGACTGTCAAAGCGGATTGTTTCTGCGTAAAGGAGCCGTCCTTGCTTTTGATAGGTGAGAAAAAGACATGGATATCCTTCTGTGATTTGGTCATGTTTTTATTGACCTGACGAGACATGGAGTCTCCCAGAGCCATGATGACAACGACAGACGAAACTCCGATGATAATCCCAATCATGGTGAGGAAGGAACGCATCTTGTGGGCCATGATGGATGAAAAGGCAAATTTCAGATTCTGCATCTAGTTTTCCTCCTTTTCTACCAGAGCACTGTCTGATGAGATGACCCCATCACGAATGACAATTTGGCGTTTGGCATAAGCAGCAATCTCAGGCTCGTGCGTGACCATGATAATGGTTTTCCCTTCCTTGTTTAACTCAACCAACAGCTGCATGATTTGATTTCCTGTCTTGGTATCCAAGGCTCCTGTGGGTTCGTCCGCTAGGATGATAGAGGGATTATTTACCAAGGCACGCGCAATCGCTACACGTTGCTTTTGACCACCTGATAACTCGGAAGGCAAATGATGACTGCGCTCCGTCAGCTCAACTTTTTCCAGAAATTCCTCAGCCAATTTCCGACGTTTTGAAGCCGAAACACCAGCGTAAATCAAGGGCAATTCGACATTTTGAAGAGCATTAAGCTTGGACAAGAGAAAGAACTGCTGAAAGACAAAGCCGATTTGCTGGTTACGGACCTTGGCCAATTGTTTCTCTCCAAGACCTGCCACTTCTTGGCCATCAAGATAGTACTCTCCACTAGTTGGTGTATCCAACATTCCTATGGTATTCATCAACGTAGACTTACCAGAACCAGATGGTCCCATAATGGCAACAAACTCACCTTCATGAACTTCTAAGTTAATATTTTTTAGGACCTGTAGTTCTTGCTCACCATTTCGATAACTCCTGCAGATATTTTTTAGACTAATTAATTTTTTCATCAGCCTTCACCTCTTTTCCTTCTTCCAAGGAAGATGTTGGATTACTGATGACCTTGGCTCCGTCTGTCACACCTGAAGTAATTTCTTGGTTGTCTGCATCCGCATTCCCCAAAGTAACTTCTACCTTCTTCGCTTTTTTCTGGTCGTCAACGAGCCAGACATAGTTTTTGTCATTTTCGGTAACGACACTTGTCAAAGGAACAAGGATGGCTTTACTCTTGTTTTTGACTTCCACACTGACAGAGAAGCCTTGTTTCAACTCACCGATATCGCTAGTCACATCAACAGTATAAGGATACTTAGATCCAGTATTCCCTCCAAGAGCTGCATTTGCTGCTTCTCCATTGTTCTTAGGATAATCAGAAATATAGCTGATTTTTCCTGTCCAGCTCTTATCTTGGTAAACCTTCGAAGTAAAGGTAACTTCTTGCCCAACAGAAAGGTTAGCAAGGTTGTATTCAGACAACTCCCCTTTGACCTGCAAGTTTTCATTACTTACGACATGTACTACCACTTGGCTATTACCTGTTGGCGATTTGGAAACATTACGATTGACTTCAACTACAGTCCCTTCTAGTGTACTGAGGACAGTTGCGGCATCTAGCTGTGCTTGAGCCTTGTTAAGCTGAGCCACAGCATCTGCACGATTATCCTTGGCATCACTGATTTGAGAGTCGATAGAGGATACTGAAGAAGTCGCTGCTTGCGCTTGTTCTGGGAGTCCAGCTTCTGTTGGAACCTGTGGAGAAGCTGGTGTAGCTGATGCATTCTCACGAGCTTTGTTTAACTCCTCGATATGACGATCTGCCTTTGCAACTGCACGATCGGCTGCATCATAGGCAGCTTGAGCATCCGCACTACTGTATTTGACCAAAGCCTGCCCTTCTTCTACCTTGTCCCCAACCGAAACAAGAATTTCATCTAAATCTCCCTTACTAGCATCAAAATAAACGTATTGTTCATTTTTTGCTGTAACCGTACCTGACAAGAGAACTGATGAAGCAACGGAACCTTCCTTAGCAGTAACGATATGAGAGGTTTCATTCTTGACTGCTGACTGGGAAGGTTGTCTAAAAATCAAAATACCCGCAGCACCGATAACAATAGCACTGGCAACACCAATTGCAGTGTATAATTGCCATTTTTTTGCCTTTTTATTTCTTTTCATTTTCAAGCTCCTTTATATTTTTGCCTTACAAAAACCATTATATCAGAAACACCAAGCCCAAACAATAACAGTTCAGATGGAAACAATGACAATTCAGGATCATTATTTCGTTCGGTATTCGTTTATTGGATTATTGTGCTAGATATATAATACAATATCTTTTTGAATTTGGCAAGCCTTTTTATAATTTTTTTACCGTAGCAGATTTTTGCATTCAAAAAATAAAAACGATAGAATATGACTATCAAAGCTATAAGGAGTTTTCTATGAGAGAATATGATATCATCGCCATCGGTGGAGGAAGCGGCGGCATTGCCACTATGAACCGAGCTGGTGAACACGGTGCTAAAGCTGCTGTTATCGAAGAGAAAAAATTAGGTGGAACCTGCGTCAATGTCGGCTGTGTTCCTAAGAAAATCATGTGGTATGGAGCGCAAATCGCTGAAAGCTTCCACCACTACGGCCCTGACTATGGTTTTACAAGTTCAGATGTTCAATTTGATTTTGCTAAGCTTCGTCAAAACCGTGAAGCCTACATCGATCGTGCTCGCTCGTCTTATGATGGAAGTTTCAAGCGCAACGGTGTTGATTTGATTGAAGGTCGTGCTCATTTCGTTGATTCCCACACAGTCATCGTTAATGGTGAATTGATTCGTGCCAAACATATCGTGATTGCGACTGGCGCTCGTCCAAGCATCCCAACTATTCCTGGAGCTGAACTCGGTGGTAGCTCAGACGATGTCTTTGCTTGGGAGCAGCTTCCTGACTCCGTTGCGATTCTTGGAGCTGGCTATATCGCGGTTGAGCTAGCGGGTGTTCTCCACGCACTAGGAGTAAAAACGGATTTGTTTGTCCGTCGTGATCGTCCCTTGCGTGGTTTTGACAGCTACATCGTTGAAGGACTTGTCAATGAAATGGAAAAAACAGGTCTACCTTTGCACACACATAAGGTACCCGTCAAGCTCGAAGAAACGGAGCAAGGTATTACCATTCATTTCGAAGACGGTTCTAGTCACACTGCCAGCCAAGTTATCTGGGCTACTGGGCGCCGTCCAAATGTAGATGGTCTGGAGTTAGAAAAGGCTGGCGTTACACTCAACCAACGTGGATTTATCCAAGTAGATGAATACCAAAATACAGTTGTAGATGGCATCTATGCTCTTGGAGATGTTACTGGTGAGAAAGAACTGACCCCAGTAGCCATCAAGGCCGGACGTACCTTATCTGAACGCCTCTTCAACGGGAAAACAAATGCCAAGATGGACTACACGACTATCCCTACTGTTGTCTTCTCACACCCAGCAATCGGAACGGTTGGTTTAACCGAGGATCAAGCTATCAAAGAATACGGCCAAGATAACATCAAAGTCTACAAGTCAAGCTTTGCATCTATGTACTCTGCCGTTACAAGCCATCGTCAAGAGTCTCGCTTCAAACTCATCACCGCCGGTGCTGACGAAAAAGTTGTTGGACTTCACGGACTTGGTTACGGAGTGGATGAGATGATTCAAGGATTCGCTGTTGCTATTAAGATGGGAGCAACCAAGGCGGACTTTGATGCTACAGTAGCTATCCACCCAACTGCCTCAGAAGAATTTGTAACCATGCGCTAATTATCGTAAGAGACCTCTTGAGGTCTCTTTTTACTTGCAAAATCGGCTGTTACAAAAATTGTTACCTTAGTTGTAAGAATAGGTTGACTTTTGTTTCTGAATTAGTATAATAGTTACTATAATTTTGAAAAGAGGTTAACAGTTTTGAAAAAAGCTCATATCTATGCTATCCCTGCTATCGGTGCTGCTCTCATTGCCGTATTGGCACAAATCAGTCTCCCTATCGGTCCTGTCCCCTTCACTTTGCAAAACTTTGCAATTGGTCTGATTGCTACTGTTTTTAGACCCAGAGAAGCTGTTCTATCTGTAGCTCTCTATCTCCTGCTGGGTTCCATTGGTTTACCTGTTTTTGCAGGGGGAGGAGCTGGATTTCACGTTTTAGTCGGTCCAAGTGCAGGCTATCTTTGGTTTGACCTTGTCTATGCAGGACTTACATCTTATCTCATCCATCAAAATAGTGGCTACATTCGCATTTTCCTAGCCAACCTCTTGGGTGACTCCCTCGTCTTTGTCGGAGGTATTCTCAGCCTCCACTTCCTTGCCGGGATGCCATTTGATAAGGCACTAGCTGTCGGTGTCCTTCCCTTTATCCTCCCTGATCTTGGTAAGATTATTGCCATTAGTTTCATTGGTCGTCCCCTCCTAGAACGATTGAAAAGCCTTCCATATTTTTCAAGATAAAAGAATAGTCCAGAATAATTGTTCTGGACTATTTCCTTTCTAAGAATCAACTGTACTCTATTTAGCTACTTGACTATTCTTATACCGGTATGAATATTAATCGTTTTATTCTTCAAATTAAAGCTATTTACCATATGCAAAGTAGAAAAGTATTCTAATTGATTCAAACCAAATAAGCTTCCATTGATTTTGAAAGGTTAATAATTGTATACTTTTCAGAAAACGCATTTTCAATGATAGAGCTATATCTTATAAATTATTTGTGATACAATAGAGCTACCTAAAAGATTCAGTAAATTTAATGTTCATTGATTATTTATATTAACTTGAACATTTTGATTTTTCTTCATTCAAAAATAACTGTAAATAATTATAAACAGAAAGGTAATTCTATGGCAAAGAATACTCGTGAGCTAATCATTGGTTCTCTCATCACACTAGCTAAGAAGAATCCTCAACGTAGTTCCTTTACAATGACTGAAATTGCTGCTGAAGCTGGTATTTCACGACAAGCGATTTATCAAAAGCATTTTAACAACTTTGAAGATATTATTGAGTACATTCACGAAGAAACCAATCAGCACATTTTTAACGTCTTTAATAAGTACTGCCCTAGCAATGATGGAGATCCTGTTACCTTTTTAGCAGACTATATACTTCCGCTCATATACGAAAAAAAAGAAATTGTTAACACCTTGTATACCACACAAGTCGACCCATGTTGGAAGGAGTTTTTGCGTGGAACGTACTCTGAGTGGGTACTAAAGAATGTCAATTACCAACTGAAATATAATTTTAGTAAAGAAGACATCGCTTATATCATTACGACCACGGCAATCTCTTTCATCGAAGTCTGGATTCGTAAAGATAATCCAATACCACCTGAAGAGTATAAAGAGACTTTCATTCAATTGTCTAAAACTTCTTTGTGTGACTACATTGTGTCCTAAAAAAAGAATCTTGAGCTGCACTCAAGATTCTTTTTATTGTCCACCTTTAAAGGCATCGACCATTATCTGAAATTCTTCATTGGAAAGCGTGATTCCTTTGCTCATTTTGGTATGGTCAGGACTCCAAGAACGAATATCGAACTTTGCAGGGGCACCATTAAAGCTAACGCGATTTAGTTCTTTTGTCCATCCTTTGTCATTTTCAGACAAGGTCAGTAAGTGTTCTTCGATTTCAAATGTAAATTCTGCCATTTTAACTCCTTTATGTGGTATGCTTTCTATAGTTTATTCGTAAAAATCTTGTGGTTTTTAGGAAAATTTTATATAATGTGGATATATAAGAAGGGAGGATTCTATGAGACAGACATTCAAACTAGTTCTAGATAAACTACATGGTTTTCTCAATGGGAATGATGATTATCCTCAAACCGAGGACAACTCCCTCACTGCTATGATTGAACAAGCCATCCAGAAAAAGACGGCTGTTCATGTGATACTTGCTGAGACAAGTTTTACGGGTGATATTGTTAAACACGATGCTATTCGCCAACAAATTATCGTCAAAAATTTTTCAAAAAACGTAACTCGAATCATTCGTATCAGTGATATTAAACGACTTCGTTTTGTTCCCTCAACCGTACAAAAAGCTCAGAAAAGTCTATTTAAGAAAGAGTGAGATGTTCTTTGCATCCCACTCTTTTTCTTAACGGATTTGTTCAAAATGAAGATGAACAGCGATATGGTCGCCATAACCACTTCTCTCCAAATCGCGTTGCAAGCGATAAGAGATATAGTGTTCTGCAATAGTAATGTAGCCAGCTCCAAGTAAGCGGTGCTCAACCATTGACTGGATCATGCTGATAGTAGCACGTTCTACTTTTGCTTCTTCCAAGTCCAAAACGACTTTTTTAGTAACTTGCGCTAGGTTTTGACGCAGGTCATCGGTCAAAACATAAACTGTTTGAGCTGCTTTTAGGACAGCTTGGTAAATTTTATCTGGATCAAATTCAGCAATTTCTCCATTACGTTTGATTACTTGCATAAGGTTCTCCTTTATTCTTTGTTTTCTTTGATTTCAGCCAGCATCTTTTCTTCTTCAGCTGTTAGTTGATAGTTTTTTAGCAGGTCAGGTCTGCGCTCGTAGGTTTTCTTTAGACTCTCATAGAGGCGCCACTGGCGAATCTTTTCATGGTGCCCACTCATGAGCACATCTGGAACCACCATGCCACGATAGTCATAAGGGCGTGTATACTGAGGATATTCGAGAAGTCCCGAAGAGAAGCTATCATCCTGGTGACTAGACTCCTTACCAATCACTTCTGGAATCAAGCGCACGGTCGCATCAATCATAGTCATGGCTGCCAATTCTCCTCCAGTCAAAACATAGTCTCCTAGGGAAATTTCATCGGTTACCAAGGTCTTGATACGCTCGTCATACCCTTCATAGTGACCACAGATAAAAATCAGTTCCTCTTCCTGAGCCAAATCCTCAGCGTAAGCTTGATCGAACTGTTTTCCAGCAGGATCAAGAAGAATGACACGGGGATTTTTCTTTTCAATAGCATCAAAGGCATCGAAAATGGGTTGAGCTCGGAGCAACATCCCCTGACCGCCTCCGTAAGGTTCATCGTCAACATGACGGGCCTTTTCAGCATATTCTCTGAAATTATGATACTGGATATCCAAGAGCCCTTTTTCTCGAGCCTTCCCAACAATCGAGTGTTCCAGCGGAGAAAACATCTCAGGAAAGAGGGTTAAAATATCAATCTTCATCATCTAACCCTTCTAAGATGTCCACATCAACCCGTTTGTTTGGAATATCAACATTGAGAACTACTGGCGGAATGTAAGGTAAAAGCAAATCACGCTTGCCTTTTCGTTTGACCACCCAGACATCGTTGGCACCTGGTTGTAGGATTTCCTTGATAGTTCCTATCAAGTTATCTCCCTCGTAAACATCCAAACCGATAATCTCGTGATAGTAGAATTCTCCATCATCTAAATCGTTCAAATCTTCCTCAGCGACCTTGAGACTATAACCCTTGTACTTTTCAATCGCATTGATATGGTACATGTCTTTGAATTTGATAATGTCAAAATTCTTATGCTTACGGTGGCTAGCGATGGTCACTGTTTGGACAAACTGATCTTTTTCATCAAATAAAGCCAGCTCTGCCCCTTTTTTAAACCGTTCTTCAGCAAAATCCGTCACAGACAAGACTCGCATCTCACCTTGTAGACCCTGCGTATTGACGATTTTCCCAACATTAAAGTAGTTCATCTTGTCTCCTGTACTCTCCTTCTTTCCATCTTATTCTGACAATTCTCGAATAATATTCGCAATTTTTTCTGATTCTGACCATTGTAAATAATGGTGATTCCCTCCTAAAATGAGCTTAGTATTGGAAGTCCAATACTCTGATTCTCTGTACTCTTTTTCTCTATAAGCCTGACAAAAAATAAAAACGGGAATATGAGCTTCTATAGATACATTCTCAAAATCTTTCTCAGTAATCTCACAATATATATGAAATTCTGGAACTTGTCTTTCCAACTCTGAATCTTTTTCTTGCACTAAATCCCAGATTTCTTCATTAGTTTCAGAGCTAAATGCTGCTTGAGTTATGTTCTTAAAATAGACTTCGGGGCCACACTCTTCAATCAGTCTCATTTGCTCTTCCATTTCTGGATAAGGATTTTCTGAAAAATCAGAAAACATTACTTTTTTAGTTGTTGGTTCAATTGCTACTAAAGCCTGACACTTAATTGATTTGTTCATCAATTTGCAAGCTAAAATTCCACTCAAACTATGTACACAAAGTATACATTCAGAAATCGCCAACTCTTCAAGTACTTGATAAACCGCATCTGCAAGATTATCTAAATTTTTTCCAGCTTGGTCATGAATCGGACTTCTACCAGTGTTTGGAAAATCAATTGTCAAATAACCAATTGTGGGGGGAAGTTTTTCAAGTATAAGTGAAAAATTTTCATAACTTGGTAGCAAACCTGCACCATTTAAACAAACAAGCACTTTCTTTTGCTTTTTATAAGTAACAGAGAGACTGCCAATTTGTGTAGTTACTTCAAACCGTTTCATAAAGAAATCCACTCATTCTATAACAATGATTTATTAAAAACCCTTATCCTTTATTTTATCACGTTCCAGGGATTTTCACAAGTTGGGGAAAAAAGACACTATAGATATTTTCCCTCCAAAAATCCTTCTAAATCTCTTTCATGCTGATATTTGATAGCCGCTTTTTTATCTTTATCAAAGATAGTTTTGGTTAGATCAATGTCATTAATAGCCGCAATGGCGACAGTGTAGTGAATAATATCTGCCAGTTCTTTGGCTAGTTCCTCATTTGAGTCCTGGACACCCTCTTTTCGACCAGAGCGCCCATTCAAGATCTCGGCTACTTCTCCGACTTCCTCCACTAGCTTGATAAAGAGGCCTTCCTCAGTTCGAGATTGCTGGTAATGTTCGAGTAAGTAAGCTTGTAATTGTCTAAAGGTTAAATCCTTCATCTTCTTCTCCACAAAAAAGCGAGACATCTGTCCCGCTTTCTTTATTTTTCATCGATAACGATTCTTACTTTCTTGTCTTCAGTTGGGACAGAGTAGACAATCGTTCTTATCGCTGAGATAGTGCGACCCTTACGACCGATAACACGACCGACATCGCTTTGGTCAAGATCCAAGTGATACTCCAAAAACTCTGGTGTGTCTTCAATCTTGATAGTTAAGGCATCAGGTTGTGAAATCAAAGGTTTCACAATCGCAATAATGAGATTTTCAATCGTATCCATCTGTCAACCTACTTTAAACTTATTTTGAGAATTTAGAATCGTGGAATTTTTTCAATACGCCTTCTTTTGAAAGGATGTTGCGAACTGTATCTGAAGGTTGAGCTCCATCAGCCAACCATGCAAGAACGCGGTCTTCTTTCAAAGTTACTTGGTTTTCAGCAACAAGTGGGTTGTAAGTCCCAACTGTTTCGATGAAACGTCCGTCACGTGGTGAACGTGAGTCTGCTACGTTGATACGGTAGAAAGGTTTTTTCTTAGAACCCATACGAGTCAAACGGATTTTAACTGCCATTTTTTAATGTCTCTTTTCTTATTTTTTATTTCGGTGAAATAGCTGAGCTATTTAGCACATGTTCTATTATAGCAGATTTCTGACAGGTGTCAAGAAAAAAACTTGACAGAGTTTTAATTTTTTTTACTACTAGAAATTTTTAGTAAAATCTTTTACATTTGAAATCAAACTCCTTTTAAGGTACAATGGTAGAAATGAATTTTTGAGAGGTTAACAATGAAAAAACTAGCAACCCTTCTTTTACTATCAACGGTAGCCCTTGCTGGATGTACTAGTGTCCAACGTGGTCTCCGTGGTGATGAATATGTCGACTCCAGTATCTCTGCTGAAGAAAGCTCAAAAGCAGCTGCTCAGGCTGCCAAAGATTTGAATGACGCATTGACCAATGACAATGCCAACTTCCCTCAACTTTCTAAGGAAGTTGCTGAAGATGAAGCTGAGGTCATTTTACACACAAATCAAGGCGATATCCGCATCAAACTCTTTCCAAAACTAGCACCACTAGCAGTTGAAAACTTCCTTACTCACGCTAAGGAAGGCTATTATAACGGCATCACCTTCCACCGTGTCATTGATGGCTTTATGGTCCAAACTGGAGATCCTAAGGGAGATGGTACAGGGGGCCAATCTATCTGGCATGATAAGGATAAAACAAAGGACAAAGGAACTGGTTTCAAAAATGAAATCTCTCCTTACCTATACAATATCCGAGGAGCACTTGCTATGGCTAACACTGGTCAACCAAACACCAACGGTAGCCAGTTCTTCATCAACCAAAACTCAACAGATATTTCTGCTAAACTTCCTACTAGCAAGTATCCAAAGAAAATCATCGAAGCCTATAAAGAGGGCGGAAATCCTAGTCTAGACGGCAAACACCCTGTCTTTGGTCAAGTCATCGATGGCATGGACGTTGTTGACAAGATTGCCAAAGCTGAAAAAGATGAGAAAGACAAACCAACGTCTGCTATCACCATTGATAGTATCGAAGTGGTGAAAGACTACGACTTCAGCAAAAAATAAGCCATCAACAGATAAGGAGACGATGACATGATTTTATTTTGGGGTTCTAAAGGTTATCAGAAAGACTTGGGACATACGCAAACAGCGATCGAATGTGGTCATTGTAACAATGTCGACACTTGGGAAATCGTAGAAACTGGGCGCAAGTTCACCCTTTACTGGATTCCACTTTTTCCTTATGGTAAAAGTTACTTCGTTTCTTGTCCGATTTGCCACTACGGTAAAGAAATTGAGAAATCTGAAGTTGAAAACTATTTAAATTACTAGTCAAAAAAGCCAAGTCATTTTGACTTGGCTTTTTTAGCGGCTTTAAGTTAGCTTGTTAAAATCCCAGATTTGGTCCATCCAGCCTTCATAAAAGTCTGGTTCGTGGCAAACCATTAGAATGCTTCCTTTGTATTCTTTAAGCGCACGCTTGAGTTCATCCTTGGCATCTACATCCAAGTGGTTGGTCGGCTCGTCCAGCACTAAGACGTTGTTTTCATGATTCATCAAGAGACAGAAACGCACCTTGGCTTGTTCACCACCTGACAAGACCTGAATTTGACTTTCGATGTGCTTGGTTGTCAAACCACAACGAGCAAGGGCCGCACGAACTTCTGCCTGATTGAGTGCTGGGAAGGCGTTCCAGACCGCTTCTAGAGGTGTTTGACGATTGCCACCTTCTACTTCTTGCTCAAAGTAGCCAAGTTCTAGGTAGTCGCCACGTTCGACTTCTCCAGCAATGGGAGGGATAATGCCCAAGAGAGACTTCAACAGGGTTGTTTTCCCGATACCATTAGCTCCAATAATAGCAACCTTTTGATTGCGTTCAAAAGTTAGGTTTAAAGGTTTGGTAAGGGGACAGTCATAACCAATCTGCAAGTCCTTGGCTTGGAAGATAAAGCGACCTGGCGTACGAGCCGGTTTAAAATCAAAGGATGGCTTTGGTTTCTCGCTTTGGAGTTCAATGATATCCATCTTGTCGAGTTTCTTTTGACGGGACATGGCCATATTACGCGTTGCAACACGCGCTTTGTTTCGAGCGACAAAGTCCTTGAGGTCCGCTATCTCTTTCTGCTGACGTTCATAGGCCGCTTCTAACTGAGATTTCTTCATAGCATAGACTTCTTGAAACTGGTAGTAGTCACCAGAGTAACGCGTCAACTGTTGATTTTCCACATGATAGACGATATTGATCACGTCGTTGAGGAAAGGAATATCATGCGAAATAAGGACAAAAGCATTCTCATAGTTTTGGAGATAACGCTTGAGCCAGTCAATGTGCTCAGCATCCAAGTAGTTGGTTGGCTCGTCCAGCAACAAAATATCTGGTTTTTCAAGGAGGAGTTTAGCCAAAAGCACCTTGGTTCTTTGTCCACCTGATAAGGCTGTTACATCTGTATCCATGCCATAGTCCATGACACCGAGGGCACGCGCTACTTCATCAATCTTAGCATCCAAAGTATAGAAATCTCGACTCTCCAAACGGTCTTGGAGCTCTCCTACTTCTTCCATCAGCGCATCAATATCCGCCCCGTCTTCGGCCATTTCCATATAGAGGTCATTGATACGTGCTTCTGCTTTGAAAAGCTCATCAAAGGCAGTACGGAGTACATCACGCACAGTTTGACCTTCCTTTAACACAGCATGCTGATCCAGGTAGCCAGCAGTCACATACTTAGACCACTCTACCTTCCCTTCATCTGGTAACATCTTACCAGTCACAATGCTCATAAAGGTTGATTTCCCTTCACCGTTAGCACCAACCAGACCGATATGCTCTCCCTTGAGGAGACGGAAAGACACATCTTCAAAAATTGCACGGTCACCAAAACCGTGACTCAAATTTTTAACTTCTAAAATACTCATTCTAATTCCTTATCTTGTTTTTATGCAGTCCTTTATAGAGGACCCAAGCCAGATAGCCTCCCAAGGTATTGGTCCACAAATCATCAATCTCAAAGACGCGATTAAAGTCGAAGAAAAAATCTAAAACTAGTTGCGTACACTCGATTCCTAGACTCAGAAGAAAACTGAGAAGGATGATTTTTTTCGTTTGCCGCAAGTTTGGACAGAGATAGATCAGTTGAAAGACTAGCGGGAAAAGCAAGAAGACATTTAAAATATTCTGCAAAAAGATCCAAAGGACTTGTCCCAAACTAGTCACTTCACCCAGATTCCAAAGGGAGTTTAAGGGAGTTAAAAGAAAAACCAGGCGTCCAAAAGTTTGAATACCTGGAGTTTCCACTCCTGTAGGAAGTTGAGGCTGGGGAGTGAAGCAAAAACAGACAATGCATAGGCTGTAAACAGCCACTCCCAATCTTAAGATTAATTCTCTTTTTTTAGTCATTTTATGGATTTACCGCTGCGACTGCCTTCTGGCGGTCACGTTTCATTGTATTGGAGCGTAATTGTCCACAAGCTGCATCAATATCTGTACCATGCTCTTGACGAACAACACAGTTGACCCCTTTTTTCTTGAGGGTATCGTAGAAGGCCATCACGCGCTCTTTAGGACTACGGCTATATTGGTCATGTTCACTAACTGGGTTATAGGGAATCAAGTTGACATATGACAATTTCTTGATGTTTTTGAGCAATTCAGCCAATTCCAAGGCTTGTTCTACACCATCGTTGACTTCATTGAGCATGATGTATTCAAAAGTTACACGACGATTGGTTGTTTCGATATAGTACTCAATAGCTGCAAAGAGCTTTTCAATCGGAAAGGCACGGTTGATCTTCATGATGCTTGAACGCAATTCATTGTTTGGTGCGTGAAGAGAAACAGCCAGATTGACCTGTACGCCTTCATTAGCAAAGTCACGAATTTTATGGGCCAAACCTGAGGTTGAAACCGTGATGTGACGAGCACCGATTGCCATCCCCTTGTCATCATTGATGGTACGGACAAAATTCAAAACATTGTTGTAGTTATCAAATGGTTCACCAATTCCCATGACAACGATATGGCTGACACGTTCGTCCTGACCACGCTCATCAAAGTATTTCTGAACCAGCATAATCTGCGCTACGATTTCCCCGTTATTAAGATCACGTTGCTTTTTAATCAAGCCTGACGCACAGAAGGTACAACCGATATTACAACCGACCTGAGTGGTCACACAGACTGACAAACCGTAGTGTTGACGCATGAGTACTGTCTCAATCAACATGCCATCTGGCAACTCGAAAAGATACTTAACAGTACCGTCAGCTGACTCTTGTACGATTCGCTGTTTCAATGGATTGACCACAAACTGATCATTGAGCTTAGCAATCAAATCCTTGGAAAGGTTGGTCATTTCTTCAAATGACTGGACACGTTTACGGTAGAGCCATTCCCAGATTTGATCTGCTCGGAATTTCTTTTCTCCTTGTTCTAATACCCATTCTTGCATGGTTTGACGTGTTAAACTATAAATAGACGGTTTCATCTCTTCTCCTTATTCTCTATCTATTTCTGACGAATGACAAAATGGCGCTGTCCCTTGTCCTCTTTCTGAGACTTTTGGTCCTTATGACGACGTCTATTTCTCTTATCCGCATTTGGTTTTCTCTTGTTTTGCGAAGGTTTCTTTCCTCTTCTAGGAAGGTTTTCCTCTTCCTTTTTACGCGATTTCTTGTCAAATGACGCACGCTTAGGTGCTTGGTTTTCTAGGACAAAATAGGCACAACCATAACTACAGTACTCCAAAAGATAGTCCTGTAAGCGACTGATCTTTTCAATTTTTTCCTCTGTTCGATCGTCTTTGTAAAAACCACGTAGGCGGAGCTGTTCATTGCTCCAGTCCCCCACGACATAATCAAACTTGGTCAACACTTCTGAAAAGCGCTGATTAAAGACGGTCACATCGAAAGCCTCCTTGATATTTTCAACCAAGGTAAAAGCAATCCCTTCAGTCTCAACCTTATCCCCATTTACCTGAAATTCTGGGCCAGGAAACTTGTTATAATTGTATAATTCAGGTGCAATTTCTTTACGCATAGTCTTCCTTTTCCACGATTACTTAACACTCTATTTTACCATATTTTCTACAAGTTGGCACGAATATCCTAAAAATGAAAAAAGTCTGACGATTCTGTCAGACTTCTGCTTTATAACCTTAAAAAGAGAAGAACAATTCTTCCCTCCATATTTTATTATTTTGCTGCTGTGTAGAGCTCGTCTACTTTGTTCCAGTTGATGACTGAGAAGAAAGCTTTGATGTAGTCAGGACGCACGTTGCGGTATTTCACGTAGTAAGCATGTTCCCAAACGTCCAAGCCCAAGATTGGTTTTTTACCTTCTGAGATTGGTGTGTCTTGGTTTGCTGTTGAAGTCACTTCAAGCTTCCCTTCTTTGTTAACAACCAACCATGCCCATCCAGAACCGAAGCGAGTTGTAGCTGCTGCTGTAAAGGCTGCTTGGAACTCTTCAAATGAGCCAAATGTTGCGTCGATTGCTGCTGCAAGTTCTGCTGATGGAGCTGTTTTCTCAGGAGTCATCAATTCCCAGAAAAGAGCGTGGTTCAAGTGTCCACCACCATTGTTGATAAGTGCTTGACGGATATCAGCTGGGATAGATTCTACATCAGCAAGCAAAGCTTCAAGGTCTTCACCGATTTCAGGGTGTTTTTCAAGAGCAGCATTCGCATTGTTGACGTAGGTTTGATGGTGCTTGTCATGGTGCAAGTGCATTGTTTCAGCATCGATGTATGGTTCCAAAGCGTCATACGCGTATGGAAGGTCTGGTAAGATAATAGCCATCTGTAATACCTCTTTTTCTTTCTATATGAAAATGATAACGCAATCATTCTCTTTTTTCAAGTTTTTTGCTCAATTTGCTTCTGCTGCGATCTGCAAAAGCGCCTTTTCAAACAGGTAGCCTTTTTCATAGACACCTGTCTTAATCTGGTAGTCTGTTTCAATCAAATAAGAAATCGCTCGCTTAAGAAAGGCCATGGAAATCCCTCTCGAATCTCTCAGTGCAAACTTGATTTGATAAGGATTAGGATTACGCCCCAAGTAAGTTCCCAGACTGCTTGCGATCTGCGATTCCGTCTGACCAGTCTCTGATAAAATCTTCACTTGAGTAAAGGTTCGAAACTGTCCTAACATGACAGCTATGAGCTTGATTTCGTCCTCCCCTTGCAAGGTCAAATCTCTAACCAAGTCACGCGCCTGGTCAATCTTCTTAGCTAAAATAAACTGAGTTAAGTCGAAAATATTGTCTTGCAAAGTCTTTGGAATAGCTTCGACAATATCCTTCTCCTCAATCAGGCCATCTGACTTATAAGACTGTAAAAAAAGGAGATTTTTCTGGATTTCACTAAATTGAAAACCAGATTTGAGAAGTAGATTTTCAAAGGATTGCCCCACAAACTGCAGACCTTGTGTCTGACTCCACTTTTGGAAATACTGGCGCAGTTCTTGCTCCTTAGGTTCAATGGCATCAAAGACAGTCGCGTCACGTTTGAGCAATTTGACCAGCCGTCTTTTGCTATCCAATTTTCCTTCCGCAAATATCAATAACTTGGTTGTCGGCGAAGGGTTATCAAGGTATGCCTCAAATGACTTGAGCTCATCATCTGTTAAAAAACGTTTCTTGGCTGTTGTGATATCGACAAAATGGTCTAATATCACGATTTTTTCATCCGCAAAGAAAGAAAGACTAACCAGCTCCAGTTCCACTTCCTTATAAGCTACTTCTTTCATATCAAAGTAAGCAAAATTGAGATCAGCTGGATCATAACCAATCTGCTTCAACACTTGACTCTTCATAACTTCAAACTGGCCCTGGTCTGTCCCAGTAAATAGGTTCAAGCTAGATAGACTTGATAAAGTCAACTTCTGACTGTCTTCAATGGCTAGCATCTTCTCTCCTTTCTTCTTGTTTTTCTATTTTTTTTAGTCAATATAGCGCAATTTCCCACGGAAATCTTCTAGGCTCTCGTATCCTTTTTCCGCCATGATTGCTCTCAGTTCATTGGTAATGCGCTCAAAAGCATCAACACCTTCCTTGTGGAGTGTTGTTCCTACTTGCACCATACTAGCACCGCAGAGGATGTGTTCAAAGGCATCACGACCGTTCAGAACGCCACCCGTTCCGATGATTTGGATTTGCGGATTGAGACGTTGGTAAAAGGCGTGCACATTAGCAAGAGCGGTCGGTTTGATATACTCTCCACCAATGCCACCAAAACCATTTTTAGGACGAATCACGACCGACTCGTCTTCTATATAAAGGCCGTTTCCGATAGAGTTAACACAGTTAACAAACTTGAGCGGGTATTTGTTGAAAATAGCTGCCGCTTGATCAAAGTGAACAATATCAAAATATGGTGGCAATTTGATTCCAAGAGGTTTGGTAAAGTAGGCAAATACTTCTGCCAAGATACAATCTGTTGTCTCAAAATCATAAGCAATCTGAGGTTTTCCTGGAACATTTGGACAAGAGAGATTAAGCTCTGTCAGTCCTTTGAACTCACTCTCTTGAACTTTTTTTAAGATGGTATGTGTTTCTTCTGGAGACATGCCAACCAGAGATAGGAAGAAAGTATGGTTTGGCTCTTTTTCCTGCAAGTCCAAAAGATAGTCCAGATAGTAGTCTAAGCCATTATTTGGTAATCCCATGGAGTTGATAGAACCAAGTGGAACATCCTGGTAACGTGGTTCAGGATTTCCCTGACGGAAGTCCAAGGTCGCAGTCTTCGTAACAAAAGTACCTGCCGCTGAGTTTTTGACTCCTTCAAGCTCTTCTATCGTCATACAAGCCACACCCGCTGCATTCATCAAGCAATTGTCAAATTCAAAGCCAGCTATTTGTGTTTTCGTTGATACCATGATTCTAATCCTCCAGATTCCTTTTATTTCATATTATACCATACTTTAAGATTTTCTCTTTGAGAAACTAATTTCTATATAAAACGTTCGGTTTTACAAATTGAAAGAATTTTTTGAAAATTTCTGTTTTTTCTTTACACTCAAAAAAAATTCTGCTATAATGGCTCATGTAATAAAATATAACAACAAAAAGGAGAACGATATGACATCTGCTAAAGACTATATCCAAAGCGTGTTTGCAACTGTGAAAGCTCGTAACGGGCATGAGGCTGAATTTCTCCAGGCGGTTGAAGAATTCTTCAGCACTTTGGAACCTGTATTTGAAAAACATCCTGAGTATATCGAAGAAAACATCTTGGCACGTATCACTGAGCCTGAGCGCGTGATTTCTTTCCGTGTTCCTTGGGTGGACCGTGAGGGAAAAGTCCAAGTCAACCGTGGTTACCGTGTTCAATTCAACTCAGCTGTTGGACCATATAAAGGTGGACTTCGTTTCCACCCAACTGTAAATCAAGGGATCTTGAAATTCCTCGGCTTCGAACAAATCTTTAAAAACGTCTTGACTGGACTTCCAATCGGTGGAGGTAAAGGGGGATCAGACTTCGATCCTAAAGGAAAGACTGATGCTGAAGTGATGCGCTTCTGCCAAAGCTTTATGACAGAATTGCAAAAATACATCGGACCATCTCTTGACGTACCTGCTGGTGATATCGGTGTTGGTGGACGTGAAATTGGTTACCTTTACGGACAATACAAACGTCTTAACCAATTTGATGCGGGTGTCTTGACTGGTAAACCTCTTGGATTCGGTGGTAGCTTGATTCGTCCAGAAGCAACTGGTTATGGTTTGGTTTACTATACTGAAGAAATGCTCAAAGCTAATGGTAACAGTTTTGCTGGTAAGAAAGTAGTTATTTCAGGTTCTGGTAACGTAGCTCAATATGCTCTTCAAAAAGCGACTGAACTCGGCGCTACTGTTATCTCTGTATCTGACTCAAACGGTTATGTCATCGACGAAAATGGTATTGACTTCGATCTTTTGGTTGATGTTAAAGAAAAACGCCGTGCTCGTTTGACTGAGTACGCAGCTGAGAAAGCCACTGCTACTTACCATGAAGGTTCTGTATGGACTTACGCTGGAAACTACGACATCGCTCTTCCATGTGCGACTCAAAACGAAATCAACGGTGAAGCAGCTAAACGTTTGGTTGCTCAAGGAGTTATCTGCGTATCTGAAGGTGCTAACATGCCTAGTGACCTTGATGCGATTAAAGTCTACAAAGAAAACGGAATCCTTTACGGACCTGCCAAAGCTGCCAACGCTGGTGGTGTAGCTGTATCAGCGCTTGAAATGAGCCAAAACAGCCTTCGCCTTTCATGGACCCGTGAAGAAGTTGATGGACGCCTCAAAGACATCATGACCAACATCTTCAATACAGCTAAAACAACTGCTGAAACCTACGGACTTGGTACTGACTACCTTGCAGGAGCAAATATCGCTGCCTTCGAAAACGTAGCAAACGCTATGATTGCCCAAGGTATTGTTTAATTAGTCGATACATCCTATCGGAGGACAATCATGAACTTACGGCCAATGGAAGTGAGAGACAATCCAGCTGTAGCGCAGCTCATTCGAGCTAGCCTAGAAGAATTCGGGCTTGACAAACCAGGAACTGTCTACTTTGATTCTCATCTAGATCATTTGGCCGACTACTATCAACAGCAAGAGAGAGCAGCTTACTTTATTCTGGAAGATGAAGGTCAGCTGGTTGGCTGTGGTGGCTTTGCACCTGTGTCTGATAAGATTGCTGAATTACAAAAACTGTATGTCACTAAAAATAGCCGTGGCAAAGGTTATTCCAGCAGGTTGATAAAGCGGATATTCCAGGAAGCCCGCCTAGCAGGTTATGAACAGCTTTATCTAGAAACCACTACTGAACTGGCTACAGCCGTGGCCATCTATCAGCACTATGGTTTCACATCACTGCAACAACCACTTTCTAACGCTGTCGGCCACCCAGCTATGAATATCTGGATGATAAAATCCCTCTCATCAGATGAATAGATGGCAGTATACTATGGTCGACTTGAGGACATCAGTATCAAGTTCCTCAAGACAGCTAAAACAACTTTTAAAAATGTAGCCAAGGCTATGATAGTAAAGGTATTGTTTCAGCACTATCACACTAGAATAAATCCGACTGCTTATAAAAGCAGCCGGATTTTTATATATCTAATTTTTCAAAAAATTTGCCTGTTAACTGCTTTTCTTTTAGCTTCTCAAGCAGCTCATTTTCCAGAAAAGGACTTAGTTCGTCAAAATCTTGACAAACCTTAAAAACAGTCTCTCTGTCCAACTGACCATAAGCTAATTCGTAATAGTCCTTATTATGCTGCCAGTTCTGGTCATAGTTGACATCTGTCCGTTGATAGTAAACGATGTTTTGCTTCGGAGTCAGGTAAAGCTTCTGTGTTAGAATGCTTTTCTGATCTTTAGATAACTTGCTACGGCTAAAAATTTTAACACCTTGAAAAATCTTGCGCTCATGAATTCCTTGATCTGTCACCTTCAATTCAATTCTTTTATAGTGCATACTATCACCTCCTGAAATCACCTACATTATATCATGTTCTGGCAAATTTTCAAACAAAAGTGTCATTTCCAAAAGTCTTCAGTCGCCTCTAAAATCTCTTCTGTTGGTGTTACTGTGGCCTCAATAATGCTCTTGCTTGTTCTTTTCAGATAAGCTTGTATAAGATGATAGCCATAAGCATAGCCCGCAGCATAAGGCATACCAACCGGTATCTGACCTTGAATCTCTGCAATTTCATCACCGTAGAGATAAGGAGCCATTTCCGCCATCCCTGTTAGCTGAAGCTGACTTGAGATGATGGGCTTAATCTCTTCTAACTGCTCTGGACTGGTTGAAGTAACCCAAGGCCCAATGAGATCCTTGCCATAGAGCTCAGCAGCAAAAGACTCTGCCAATCCTTCACTAACTACCCAGTCTGCTAGTGTCGTCTGCTGATTCCATTTGATAAATTGGAAGCGGACATTGTGATTGCACTCGTGAGCCAATGCCGCTTGAATACGTGGCAAAGTATAGTCATTAGGCAGTATGCTTAACATGAGATAACCTGGGATTCCACCATCTCCGCTGTAACCCTTATGGAGCTGTAACATGGCCTTTTCAGGGTTGCCCAATAAAATAGTAAAATGGTAATCCTCAACCTCTAAATCATAGCCAGCTTGCTTAAAAAGACCGATACTCCTCTTGATGGTTTCCTGGCAGTCCTGCCAGAGTTGATCAGAGCTCAGAGCGTTGATAGCTGGTCTATCCTCTTCCGAGAGAGTTGCGGGCAACTGATTCATAAATCCAAGTAGAAATAGAGCATCAAATCCTCCAGGATACTTCGCTTTCAGAGGAATGTGTTGAGTTTGGTATTTGGAAGCAAAAGGTGCTAAAATCTTAGCTCGAAAGAGACCTTCTCTCTTTTCTAAAGGAAGCTCGAGCATCTCCTGATAAACTTTATCTGAACGAATCGTATTGATTTGCATAATAAACTCCTTTCTTATCTACTATTAGTATAATCCCTTCCCTAAGGTCAGGGTCAAGAAGAAAATTGAAATTATATCAAGATTCTAGTAATTGTTAGTAAAAAAACTAGAACTTTCGTATCAGACCATAATTTCAAGTAGGTTTACCCATTTTAAATCGTAACAGAAAAAACCGCTACTCCTGAGAATAGCGGTTTAATCATGTTTTTAAGCTACTAATGTAGTTGCTCTATTATTTAAGAGTAACAATTTGCTAATCTTACTTTCTCCCAGTATTAGTGG
>CAUVSV010000026.1:0-26289 GCA_963554735.1 Streptococcus oralis | reverse complement strand
GTGACTTGGATTCCCCGTATGATTCCCTTCATCTTGGTCAAGTATAAGGGCTTGCCAGCTATCGTTGAGCGGTTTTTGAAGTTCTTGCCTGTTTCCATTATCTTTGCCTTGATCCTTTCAAGCGTAGTGACTGGCAAGGTTGGCAGCCTTCCTCAGATCAAATGGCTGGACTTTTTAGCAGTCTTTCCAACGGCTTGGATAGCCTTTCGCTACCGTAATCTAGTGGGTACGGTTCTTTTTGGGGTAGTCTTGATTGCAGTCTTGCGTCTGGTCTTTTAATCAGCCATAAAAAAAACCTATCACCGAGATAGATATCATATAATGGCGAAAAAAAATATTTTCTGTTAAGATAGTAAAGTATTCTATTTTGGAGGAAATGACATGAAAAAAATCGTCAAATATTCATCTCTTGCAGCTCTAGGACTTGTTGCCGCAGGTGTACTAGCAGCTTGTTCAGGCGGAGATAAGAAAGATACTGCAACTAGCGAAGCAGCATCTGGTAAGAAAGAAATCATCGTTGCAACCAATGCTTCACCAAAACCATTCAACTATGAAGAAAATGGCGAGTTGACTGGTTATGAGATTGAAGTAGTCCGTGCTATCTTTAAAGACTCTGATAAATACGATGTTAAGTTTGAAAAGACAGAGTGGTCAGGTGTCTTTGCAGGTCTTGATAGCGACCGTTATCAAATGGCTGTGAACAATATCAGCTATACCAAAGAACGTGCTGAAAAGTACCTTTATGCAGCTCCAACTGCTAAAAACCCTAACGTTCTCGTTGTGAAGAAAGACGACGACAGCATCAAATCACTTGATGATATCGGAGGCAAGTCTACTGAGGTCGTTCAAGGGACAACATCAGCTAAACAGCTAGAAGATTATAACAAACAACACGCAGATAATCCAACTGTTCTTAACTACACTAAGGCTGATTTCCAACAAATCATGTCTCGTTTGAGCGATGGTCAGTTTGACTACAAGATTTTTGATAAAATCGGTGTTGAAACAGTTATCAAAAACCAAGGTTTGGACAACTTGAAAGTCATCGAACTTCCAAGCGACCAACAACCTTATGTTTACCCACTTCTTGCTAAAGGTCAAGATGAGTTGAAATCATTTGTGGACAAACGCATCCAAGAACTCTACAAAGACGGAACTCTAGAAAAATTGTCTAAACAGTTCTTCGGAGACACTTATCTCCCAGCAGAAGCTGATATTAAATAGTCGTATGAAATCATCCAGTCTGAGAAAGGCGGATGATTTCTCAATTTTTAGGTATATAGTTTCAAACTATATGTCTGCCTATCTAATAACAATTTGCTAAATCAAATAAAGTATGAGATACTATTACGGTATTATTTTTAAAGGAGATAGAATCATGAAAATTAAAAAATGGCTCGGTGTAGCAGCTCTTGCTACAGTCGCAGGTTTGACTCTTGCAGCTTGCGGAAATTCAGAAAAGAAAGCAGACAACGAAACAGTTGTCAAAATTGCAACAGTTAACCGTAGCGGTTCTGAAGAAGCACGTTGGGATAAAATCCAAGAATTGGTTGAAAAAGATGGAATTAAATTGGAATTCACAGAGTTCACAGACTATTCACAACCAAACAAGGCAACTGCTGATGGCGAAGTAGACTTGAACGCTTTCCAACACTACAACTTCTTGAACAACTGGAACAAAGAAAACGGGAAAGACCTTGTAGCGATTGCAGATACCTACATCTCACCAATCCGCCTTTACTCAGGTAAAAATGGGGAAGAAAACAAGTATACCAAAGTGGAAGAAATCCCAGATAACGGTGAAATCGCCGTACCAAACGATGCAACAAACGAAAGCCGTGCGCTTTACTTGCTTCAATCAGCTGGTTTGATCAAATTGGATGTTTCTGGAACGGCACTTGCAACAGTTGCTAACATCACAGAAAATCCAAAGAACTTGAAGATTACTGAATTGGACGCTAGTCAAACAGCTCGTTCATTGTCATCAGTTGATGCTGCCGTTGTAAACAATACCTTCGTTACAGAAGCAAAATTGGACTACAAGAAAGCACTTTTCAAAGAACAAGCTGATGAAAACTCAAAACAATGGTACAACATCATTGTTGCGAAAAAAGATTGGGAATCATCACCTAAGGCTGATGCCATCAAGAAAATTATCGCAGCTTACCACACTGATGAAGTGAAAAAAGTTATCGAAGAAACATCAGACGGTTTGGACCAACCAGTTTGGTAATAAGACACAGGGAGGTGGGAGAGAGTTTCCACCTCTTACTTTTGTATAGAGAGTTGATTTTAAAGAGGCACTTGTGGTCGTTCTGAGGACGCAAGTACGTAGTAGAAAGAGAGAGAAAATGGTTTTTCCTAGCGAACAAGAGCAGATTGAAAAATTTGAGAAGGATCATGTGGCCCAACATTATTTTGAAGTCTTGCGCACCTTGATTTCCAAGAAATCAGTCTTTGCCCAGCAGGTTGGACTCAAGGAAGTCGCAAACTATCTGGGTGAGATTTTCAAGCGTGTAGGAGCTGAAGTGGAGATTGATGAGAGCTACACGGCTCCCTTTGTCATGGCGCATTTCAAGAGTTCGCGTCCGGATGCCAAGACCTTGATCTTCTATAACCACTATGATACCGTACCAGCGGATGGCGACCAGGTGTGGACAGAGGATCCTTTTACCCTTTCTGTGCGAAATAGCTTTATGTATGGGCGTGGGGTCGACGACGACAAAGGCCACATCACAGCTCGTTTGAGTGCTTTGAGAAAGTATATGCAGCACCACGATGACCTCCCTGTCAATATCAGCTTTATCATGGAGGGAGCAGAGGAGTCTGCTTCCATGGATCTAGATAAGTATTTAGAGAAACACGCAGACAAACTTCGTGGAGCGGACTTGCTAGTCTGGGAACAAGGGACCAAGAACGCCTTGGAACAGCTGGAAATCTCTGGCGGAAACAAGGGAATTGTAACCTTTGATGCCAAGGTAAAAAGTGCGGATGTGGATATCCACTCGAGTTATGGTGGTGTTGTGGAGTCGGCGCCGTGGTACCTTATCCAGGCCTTAAGTAGCCTGCGAGCTGCTGATGGACGTATCTTGGTAGAAGGCTTGTACGAGGATGTTCAAGAGCCAAATGAACGAGAACTAGCCTTGGTGGATACTTACGCCCAACGCAATCCTGAGGAAATTAGTCGCATTTATGGATTGGAATTGCCTCTCTTACAAGAGGATCGTGCAGCCTTTCTAAAACGGTTCTTTTTCGAGCCAGCCCTCAATATCGAAGGAATTCAGTCAGGTTATCAAGGACAAGGGGTTAAAACGATTTTGCCAGCAGAAGCCAGTGCCAAGCTAGAGGTTCGTTTGGTTCCTGGCCTAGAACCGCATGATGTTCTGGAAAAAATTCGGAAACAGCTAGACAAAAATGGCTTTGATAAGGTAGAATTATACTATACCTTGGGAGAGATGAGTTATCGAAGCGATATGAGCGCGCCGGCCATTCTCAATGTGATCGAGTTGGCCAAGAAATTC
The DNA here is from genome assembly GCA_963554735.1 of Streptococcus oralis. Lineage (GTDB taxonomy): Bacteria > Bacillota > Bacilli > Lactobacillales > Streptococcaceae > Streptococcus > Streptococcus oralis_CX. Next base: position 22,768 of record CAUVSV010000026.1, on the reverse strand, counting down.
TATCCACAGGGCGTTTCAGTCTTGCCGACCACAGCGGGGACAGGACCTATGCATACGGTCTTTGATGCCCTAGAGGTACCAATGGTGGCCTTCGGTCTAGGAAATGCCAATAGCCGAGACCATGGTGGAGATGAAAATGTGCGAATCGCCGATTACTACACCCATATTGAATTAGTAGAGGAGCTGATTAGAAGCTATGAGTAGAGATATTATCAAGTTAGATCAGATCGATGTGACTTTTCACCAAAAGAAGAGAACCATCACAGCGGTCAAGGATGTGACCATTCACATCCAAGAAGGGGATATTTACGGAATCGTTGGATATTCTGGAGCAGGGAAATCAACCCTTGTACGGGTGATTAACCTCTTGCAAAAACCATCTGCAGGGAAAATTACCATTGATGACGATGTGATTTTTGATGGTAAGGTCACTTTGACGGCGGAACAGTTACGTCGGAAACGTCAAGATATCGGGATGATTTTCCAACACTTTAATCTTATGAGCCAGAAAACGGCCGAGGAGAATGTGGCCTTTGCCCTTAAACATTCTGGACTCAGCAAGGAAGAAAAGAAAGCTAAAGTAGCCAAGTTGTTAGACTTGGTTGGCTTGGCGGATCGTGCTGAAAACTACCCTTCACAACTATCAGGAGGGCAAAAACAGCGTGTGGCCATTGCGCGTGCCTTGGCAAATGATCCAAAAATCTTGATTTCAGATGAGTCAACTTCTGCCCTTGACCCTAAGACAACTAAGCAGATTTTGGCCTTGTTGCAAGATTTGAACCAAAAATTAGGCTTGACGGTTGTTTTGATTACGCATGAAATGCAGATTGTCAAAGACATTGCCAACCGTGTAGCAGTCATGCAGGATGGTCGTTTGATTGAAGAGGGCAGTGTCCTTGAAATCTTCTCAGATCCTAAACAACCTTTGACACAGGACTTTATCTCAACAGCTACAGGTATTGATGAAGCCATGGTTAAGATTGAGAAGCAAGAAATCGTAGAGCACTTATCTGAAAACAGTATCTTAGTGCAACTCAAGTATGCAGGGGCTTCGACAGACGAACCACTTTTGAATGAATTGTACAAACATTACCAAGTAACGGCCAATATCCTCTATGGAAATATCGAAATTCTCGATGGCACTCCTGTTGGAGAATTGGTTGTGGTCTTGTCAGGGGAAAAAGCAGCGCTAGTAGGTGCTCAAGAGGCTATCCGTCAAGCGGGTGTGCAGTTAAAAGTATTGAAGGGAGGACAGTAAGATGACAGAGTTGATTCAAACTTATCTACCAAATGTCTACAAGATGGGCTGGGCTGGTCAGGCAGGCTGGGGAACGGCTATCTACCTAACTCTTTATATGACAGTTCTTTCTTTCATCATCGGAGGGTTCTTGGGGTTGGTAGCAGGTCTCTTCCTCGTCTTGACAGCGCCAGGTGGTGTCTTGGAAAATAAGGTTATCTTCTGGATTTTAGACAAGATTACCTCCATTTTCCGTGCAGTTCCTTTCATCATCCTCTTGGCAATCATGTCGCCACTGTCTCACTTGATCGTCAAGACTAGTATCGGGCCAAATGCAGCCCTTGTCCCCCTTTCTTTTGCAGTCTTTGCCTTCTTTGCCCGTCAGGTGCAGGTTGTCTTGGCTGAGTTAGATGGTGGTGTCATTGAGGCGGCTCAAGCGAGCGGAGCGACCTTCTGGGACATCGTGGGTGTTTACCTATCAGAAGGTCTTCCAGATTTGATTCGTGTGACGACTGTGACCTTGATTTCCCTTGTTGGGGAAACAGCTATGGCGGGAGCAGTTGGTGCTGGTGGTATCGGTAACGTAGCCATTGCCTATGGATTTAACCGCTACAATCACGATGTGACCATCTTGGCGACTATCATTATCATTTTGATTATCTTTACGATCCAGTTCTTGGGAGATTTCTTGACCAAGAAATTAAGTCATAAATAAATGGAAGGAGTTCAAAGGGACTCCTTTTTGTTTTCTCACTGAAATGCAAGAAGGATAAAGCCTCTTTTTAGAAATATGCTATAATAAAGAAAGGTCCCCAATTAGCAAGTCAGAAACTTTGCTGTAGAAGAGATGATAATGTAAAGGAGTTTGTCTGGTATGAATTATTTCGAGGGGAATGAGTTTTTCCTTCTCTTGTTTGTAGTTTTACTGATTGGTTTTGTGGTAAACTTTTTTGAAAAACGTAAAGACTACTATATTTTGGCGCTCTCCCTCTTATTTGCAGGAGCTATCTATGGTAAGAGTCGAGCGATGATTGTCTATTTGCTCGCCTTTATCGTTTACCAGTATTTCCTGGTTTTTCTAGCACAGCGGATAGAGGCAAAGCGGCTGAAACCACTGGTTTTCCTTTCCATTCTTCCTTTGGTAATCAATAAAGTCTTTGCCCTGACTTCTCTGCATTTGTTGGCCTTTATTGGAATTTCTTACATGTCCTTTAAGACCATTCAGATCATGCTAGAAATATCGGATGGCTTAATCAAAGAAAAAATCAGTGTAAAAGATTATCTACAGTTTTTGCTCTTTTTCCCAACAGTTAGTGCTGGTCCAATTGATCGGAGTAGGAGATTTTTAAAAGAGATAAACGAGGTCATGCCACGAAAAGAGTATCTAGAGTTAGCAGGGGATGGTGTGTATCGTATCGTTCTAGGCCTCCTTTACAAGATTGTTTTATCAACCTATGTTTACCAGATGTTACTCGCTCTAAATAATACTGGCACAGTCGTTTACTCAATCAAGTATATGTACCTCTATACCTTGTATCTGTTTTTTGACTTTGCAGGCTATAGTCTAATGGCCGTTGGAAGTAGTAACATTCTAGGTATTCAGACACCGATGAACTTTAACAAACCTTTCTTGAGTATCGATATCAAAGATTTCTGGACTAGATGGCATATCACCTTGTCGACCTGGTTGAGAGATTTTGTATTTTCAAGAGTATTGATGCAGGTTATCAGGAAAAAATGGTTTAAAAATAGACTACACAATGCAACCTATGCCTATATGGTCAATATGTTGGTCATGGGTTTTTGGCATGGTCTTAGTGTTAGCTACATTGTCTATGGTTTTTACCATGGTGTCTTGATGGCTGGATTTGAAGTGTATCAAAAGAAAAGCAATTTTTATAAGAAAAATAAAAACAAAAAATGGTATAAGCTACTAAGTTGGTTTGTGACCATGAATTTGGTTATGGTTGGTTTCTTTATCTTTTCAGGTGAACCCTATAAAATCTTACTGACGACTTTAAAGAGATAAGAGATTGAGAAGAAATCGGACAGATCGAAGGGATAGGATAAAACGAGATGATTAAATTAAAAGCATTTTTACTATCGCTTGTGCTCGTAATTGCGACGCTTGCCCTTTTAAATGTGACGTATGTCAAGAAGATTGATGATTATTATAAAGTCAAGGATAACAGTATTCGTTATAGCACCTCGTATGAAAAGTATAAAAGTAGAGATATCCTAACAAGCAATATCACCCCCAATACACTGGTTCTAATGGGTTCCTCAGAGTTGGTTGCAACGATAAATGAAGACTATCATCCAAATAAAATTTTTAACTACAACGATTTTAATATCATGCAGATTGGGACTAGTTATTCTCAAAACATCATTCAGGCCTCTACTTTAGCTTCTATTGAAGGATCTATGAGTAAGCGAAAAGTAGCTATAGTAGAGTCTGTTCAGTGGTTTGAAAAAGATGGGACCCATCAAGATGCCTTTTTGAACAAGGCTTCTCAGGAACATATTTTCCACATGCTAGATAATGACAAGATTAGTAAAGAAACGAAAGAAAAACTAATCAATCGCATTATCGAGATTACCAAAGGAAACAAGCAACAAAACGACATCTACAAAAAATATAAAAGTTATTTCATAGATGGAAAAGGAACCATTGTTGATAAAAAACTATTAGAGTTAGATAACGCGATGTATTCCTTTAAGCTCAAACGAAAATTTTATGAAAATCATGAGAAATCAGATTATCCCTCATCAGGAGACAAAACCCCAGACTATAATTGGGAAAAGATGACGGATCAGTTTGTGGAAGAGGTCAAAAAGAAAACAGACAATAATGACTATGCTGTTGATAATAACTACTACAATACTTACTTAAAAGATCGCTATGCATCGCTGAAAGATTCTAAAAAAGATTTGAGCTATCTAGAATCACCAGAGTATTCTGATATGGAACTTTTCTTGACAGTTGCTAAGGAATTGGGCATTGAAGTTGAGGTTATTATTTTCCCAGTAAACGGGAAATGGAATGACTACACTGGTGTCTCAAGAGAGATGCGAGAAAAAACTTATAAAAAAATAGAAGATGTCGCAAAGAGTCATGGTGCAACCGTATTAAACTATGGAAACAGAGAGTATGATGATTACTTTTTATTTGACGTGATGCACGTTGGAGTGAAAGGATGGATGGAAGTTGAAAAAGAACTTTACAAATTTGCAAACCAAGCTAACTAACACACATCGTTTAATCTTGTGGACACTATTTTTCTATACGGTTATCTTGAGCATCGTGATTTACTGTTTTGTGACCGATTTTTCGAATATTCAAGAATTTATCTATAGTGAATTTTAAGATTGTATACAAAAAGGTCCTGGAGCTAGGCATTGCTAGTCTTCAGGGCTTTTACCTTATAGTTTATCAGCTATTTTTTGACTTAGAAATTGCCCAATAACAGCCCCCATCAAGGCACCTAGGACGATGCTTGAAACAAAGAGAAGGATTTTGTCCAACTCTGGAGCGACCATGATACGGTCAATGTATTCTTGGGATTTCCCACGTGCAAGTAAGGTGGCCACGTAAGCTTTGGGACGGATCCACATGAGGAAGATAGGGCCACTTGTGCTAAAAGCAAAGACGAGGAAGGAGAGGGTGTTTTTGATTCGATCTCTGTAGTTTCCGAGACGAGCGATGGCATCTGCTGCAAGACCGCAGGCGATAGCTGGTAGAAAGGCTCCAGCGCCATGCTTGCTAGCTAGGAAGAAAAGTGCCATAAAAAGTCCTAGAGTGGTGATAGCACCAAAACGAGGGACCTTCGCCAAAAGAAGCATATAGACACTGCCACCGACAAGGGCAGAAAAGGCAGGAGCGTAGAACATATTGCCTGTTTGATCGACCAGGTGTCCTAGGAAGACTCCAATCCCTACACAGAGAAAGTAGAGGACGGCGGCCAAGAGGGTGGTTAAGATATTTTTCTTCATGAGAATCTCCTTGATGCGAATTAACAAAACCAATTGTATCACGCTTTTTGAGGATTGTAAATGAAAACTCTATATTTTTGAAAACGCTTGAAATATGATATAATGGTTACATTGTTAGTTTAGGGAGAGTAACATGGGAAAATTTCTAGAATTCGTCTTTAATCGTATCTTTTTGGGAATGATTGCGACAGCTTATTTCTGGCTATTCACACTAGCAGGAGGAGTGGTCTTTGGTTTGGCACCAGCCAGTGCCACCCTTATGAGTTTGTATGCGGAGCATGGGTATACCTATCGAGCCTACCATTTGAAGGAAGCTTGGGAATTGTATAAGAGCAATTTTGTCAAGAGCAATCTGGCTTTCTATAGTTTTGTGTTTGTGGATCTTGTCCTAGTTTATGGTTTGTATCTTCTAGTTCAATTGCCCCACCAGACGATTTTCCACCTCTTGGCGACCTTTCTCAATGTCCTTGTAGTTGCTCTTGTCTTTCTAGCTTATACTGTTTCCTTGAAACTTCAGGTGTACTTTGATTTATCCTACCAAAATATCTTGAAACTATCCCTTATTGGGATTTTTATGAGCTTACCTGCGATTGTCAAGGTTTTACTCGGGTCCGCTCTCATTTTAGGAGTTGGTTATTATATGCCTGCCTTGCTCTTTTTTGTAGGAATTGGAATGTGGCATTTCTTTATCAGTGATATGTTGGAACCTATTTATGAAAGTATCCATGAAAAATTGGCGACAAAATAGAATGAAGCAGTTTTGGCTTCACTCTCTTTTACGGATTTATAGTTTGGTTATGATCGTGGTCATTGCCAGTTTTGCGATTATGCTATCGTATGCTGACTGGGACTCGCGTGAGAAAGAGGCTCAACGGGTTGCAGAACGTGTGACCACTCGGACAGTGAGTGAAGTGGAATACTATCACAGAGAGTCAACCCGACTTGCTCAGTCTTTGGTTGAAAATCAGGCCCGCATCGAAGGAATTTACAAGTATTTCAGTCTCAGCACACCAGACTATTTCTACTGGCAATTAGAGCGTAAAACTTCGCCTTATATCTCTGTTTCTCTGTATGAAAATATTGATGATCTCTATGTTCGGAATGATTTTGTGACTGGAGTGGCTATTGTTCTTCAGGACTATAAGGAAGTGTATGTTTCGACTAGAGAAAAACGCAGTGGAGAGAAAATTCCTGCGGAGGGTTTTAAGCCGGCAGCCAATAGTTTTGCCATTCCTGTTTCCGATCCTGTGTCTGACAAGGATTTAGGAGTGATTTATATCTCCCTATCCCCAGATGTTTTACATGGAGCTATTGACAATACTCGGGGTCATATCCCAATGGCTGTAACAGTAACTTCGACTTTTGAGACCGAGATGTTCCATATTGGGGAGAAGGTATCAGCTGAGCGAGAAAACTGGTTTGTGGGTGTCACCTCTCATGGTTATCAGGTTCGAGTTGCTGTTCCTAAAAATTTTGTTCTTACAGGAACTTTGACGAGTTCGGCTGTCATTATTGGGCTAAGTATTCTCTTTATCATCATTTTGTACGTGACCCTTAGACAGACTTTTTCAAATTACCAAAAGCAGGTCGTAGACCTAGTTGATTCGATCGAGGTGATTGCTCAAGGAGAAGAAGGCCTTCGAATCGATACCTCTGAAAAAGACCAAGAGTTGCTTCTCATTGCAGAAACAACCAATGATATGTTGGATCGCCTGGAAAAAAATATCCACGATATCTATCAGCTAGAGCTCAGTCAAAAGGATGCCAATATGCGAGCCCTGCAAGCTCAAATCAATCCTCACTTTATGTACAATACTCTGGAGTTTTTACGGATGTATGCTGTCATGCAAAGTCAGGATGAACTGGCAGATATTATCTATGAATTTAGTAGCTTGTTACGCAACAATATCTCTGACGAGCGGGAAACGACCTTGAAGCAGGAGTTAGAATTTTGCCGAAAATATAGCTATCTCTGTATGGTGCGTTATCCTAAATCCATTGCCTATGGTTTCAAGATTGCACCAGAATTAGAAGAAATGAGGATTCCAAAATTTACACTCCAACCATTAGTAGAAAACTACTTTGCCCATGGTGTTGACCATCGCAGAACGGATAATGTCATCAGTATCAAAGCCTTGAAGGGCCAAGGCTTCGTTGAAATCCTAGTGGAAGACAATGGTCGAGGAATGCCCGCTGAGAAACTAGCTAGCTTGCAAGAAAAATTAGCTCAGCGAAGTTTTGAACACGAGGCAAGCTATAGTGGGGAGCGGCAATCAATTGGAATAGTAAATGTACACGAACGCTTTGTTCTCTACTTTGGGGATCGCTACCAAATCAGTGTAGAGTCAGCTGAGCAAGAAGGTGTTCGTTACCATATCACTATCCAGGATGAATAGAAAGGGTAGAAATGTATAAAGTTTTATTAGTAGACGATGAGTACATGGTGACAGAGGGGCTCAAGCGATTAATCCCCTTTGAAAAATGGGATATGCAAGTCGTCGCAACAGCTAATCACGCAGATGATGCTTTGGACTACGTTAAGAAAAATCCAGTAGATGTGGTCATTTCCGATGTCAACATGCCAGATAAGACGGGACTTGAGATGATTAGGGAAATGAAAGAGCTACTTCCAGATACCTATTATATCTTGCTGTCTGGTTATCAGGAGTTTGAGTACGTTAAAAAAGCCATGAACCTTAGTGTCGTGGATTATCTGGTTAAGCCAGTAGACAAGGTGGAGTTGGGCAATTTATTAGAAAAAATTGCGCAACAGCTTCAGGAAAAGGTGGAGCAAAGTCAGACCCTCAGTCAAGAATTGGATGAGACAGGATTTACGAACTACCTGTCAGGTAAAGACAGCTGGTGGATTGGTCTTTCCAAGGAAAAGCAGGGCTCTTTTACCATTCCTTACTATGTTTTGGGACAAGACTGGCAGATTTTCATATCTGATCAACCACTAGATGGCATCGTTGTGACACCATTTGAAGCACCCTACCAGCAGTCCTTTGAGAATTGGAAGATCAATGCTGAAAAAGCTCTCTTCTACGGTTCAGTTAATCTAGAAAAATCCGAGAGTTTGTTTGCTTATTACGAGCCGATTTATCGGGTGATTATCCAAGGGAATATCAATCAAATCATCGAGGAATTAACCCTGCTAGAGAAGGTTGTTTTGAAGAATACCCCGCGCGTGGCCATCACAAAGCAGCTCTTTACTCAGTTTGTCATGGATGTCTTTCATTTATTTGAACACCTAAAAGCAGATGATATGACCGAGATTGTCAAAGCTATCCATGCCATTAACACCTTTGAAGAATTGGTTGCCTACATCAAAGAAACCTTGACCAAGTTCTTTGGCCAGTACCGCATGAATGAAAATGTGGTGAGTGTTCTGGAAGTGATTGGGCGTGATTATCAGAAAGAGCTCTCACTTAAGGATATTAGCAAGGAACTCTTTATCAATCCTGTCTATCTCGGTCAGCTGATTAAGAGGGAAACCAACTCAACCTTTGCGGAATTGCTCAATAAACAGCGAATTAAGGCAGCGCAGCAACTCTTACTGTCGACCAGTGATAGCATCGAAGATATTTGCTATGCAGTTGGCTATAGTAATGTTGGATATTTCTACAAAGTTTTCCGTAAATTGTGCGGAAAATCACCGAAAGCTTATCGGAAACAAGTTGAAACCAGCTTGTAAAAGTTGTATTCCTGTACAAAAAATGCTATAATGTTCAAAATATCTTATGGAGGAAAACATGAAAAAGAATCCTATTTATCTTTGGGTTTTGTTAGTCCTATCAGCCCTCATTTCATCTATGTCATTATTTGGAATCTTGAGTCCATTGCCAAGTAAAGATGTGCTTCGTGCGAGCCTGGCGAATAGCGGGACGCTTACTGCCCAGCAATTAGAAGACACAGTCAACTATACTTATCAAGTAACAGCGTCATCGCACTCTATTTTTAATACGTTGTTGATTGTTTTATCTGCAATTTTAGTTGTAGTAGCCTTTGTATTTCTAGTACGTAAAAATGTGCAATTCGCAAACTATGCTTATATTGGCTATGTTCTACTAGCGATTGTTGGTTTGGTTTATAGCTATATGAACGTTCAAGATGCGGTTCAATTAATAAAAGATTCTACCCTCGGCCTAGGAATGGGAGCACTAGCACAAGGAACGAATATTTTGTTCATCATTATCAATGTTCTCTTTTTAGCCTTAGTCTTTTACAAGATGTGGCGCCAACAAAAAGATTTGGCCGAAGAAGTCGAAGCAGAAGAAGTTGCCTAAGTATTGACAAAAGAGAACTATCAAGTTACAATCTTGGTAGTTCTTTTAATATCCAAAAATAAAAATCGAGGTCAATATGAAAAAAATATCCTTAGTTTATATCAGTTTGAGCGGGAATACAGAGAGTTTTGTAACCCGACTCAAGGACTATCTCTTGTCCCAGCACGAAGGGATTGAGGTCCAAAAGATCCATATCAAGGATTTGGTCAAGGAAGGGAAAGATTTCTTTGAGATGGATCACCCCTATGTCGCCTTTTTACCAACCTATCTAGAAGGTGGAAATGGTGTCGATAACGGCGATGTTGAGATTCTAACGACTCCAGTGGGCGACTTTATCGCCTATGGAGACAATGCTAGTAAGTGTTTTGGGGTAGTGGGTTCCGGTAACCGCAATTTTAACAATCAATACTGCCTAACAGCTAAGCAGTATAGCCAGCGCTTTGGCTTCCCAGTCCTAGCAGACTTTGAAATGCGTGGTATGCTGGGAGATATTAAAAAAGTCGCAGCGATTATCGCGGACTTGTATGAGTTAGAGACAGAAAAATAAAGTAGTTCTGAGGGGCAGTTGAGATTTTCAACTGCTTTTCGTGTATGAAAAAAGCACCCCGTAAGGGTGCCATTTTATAATCTATCCTGCTTTTCCGATGGCAAGTGCATAGATAAAGAAAATAGCAAAGCCAAAGAGGAAAATCAATCCTGCGATAGCGAGGAGTTTTAGCCAATAAGGAAGATTTTTATTCTCACGTGTCACCAATACATAGTTCAAAAGAGCGAAGAATGGTGTTGTCAGGAAAGAGCCAATCATGGCAAAGCGAAGCATGGTGGAAACTTGACCAGCAAAGAATTTAATAATTACGATACCAATGATAGCGGTAATGGTCATCCAGATGTTCAAATATTTGCGAGAATATTCTTTTTGACGAATCAAGAGTCGTAGCGATTCCTGATTGACACGAGAGTAGCCATCGATAACGGTGATGACCGTTCCAAAGATACAAAGAAAGGCGATAAAGGTAATCAAATAACGGGACCATTCTCCAAGAACAGAGGCATACATACCCACGAATTGAGAGATGTATTTGGCTGAAGCGGCTTCAACTGCTTGTCCTGTAGGATACTGAATGAGTGCTCCGAGTGCTACAAAGAAAACAGCCAGGATAGCAGTTCCAATGTAACCAACGTTAAAGTCGAAAAGAGCGTCCTCTGTATTAAAGTTGACAGTCTTTTTCTTTTCAGCAGACCAGAGTGAGTTGATGGCTGAAATTTCAATAGGGGCAGGCATCCATCCTAGGAGGGAAACGATAAAAGGGAGGGCTGCCATTTGCCAAGGTGTCTTCTCGACAAAATCAGAGCTGTATTCTGGATGCTTAATTGCTGCAATGATAACTGCAAGAACAGTTGCAATGGTCAAAGCAGACATGATCCATTTTGCCATACCATCTAATAGTTTGTAGCCACCAAAGAGTAGCATGGCCCAAATGACTGCAACAAGGATAAGGGACCACTGAGTGATGCTAAGTCCAATCATTGGGAAGGCGCTAGCGATGATGGCTGAGCAAAGGATAGCGACTCCAGCTGTATTAACCATAGCAGAGAAGACATTGAGGACAAAGAAAATCCAGAGATAGATTTTTCCTTTTTCAGCATAGCCTTCTACCAAGGTTTTACCAGTGTCGGCAGTATATTCGGCACCAAAACGGAAAAATGGATATTTAAAAACATTGGCCAAGATAACCAAGAGGAGTAGTGACCAACCATAAGAACCACCAGCTTGAGTGGAGGATACGATATGAGAACCTCCAACGGCGGCAGAAGCCATTAGGATTCCTGGCCCCATTGCCTTTAGTTTGCTTGCCCAGGTTGACTGGTTTGATAACGTAACTTGTGACATAATAAACACTCCTATTTTTGAATTTTCAGAATAATCTGAATAGATAGCTACTATTCTACAAAAAACTTAAAGGAAATGCAAGAATATTTTGAAAAAATATAGAAAATTACAGAAAACTTTACATGTACTGATGAAATTTCTCCAAGGAGAATATAGTTAAGGCTAAAAAAATCCGAGAAGAAAGCTTCTCGGATTTTGATTATTTCAATTGATCTGTAACGTCTTTTGAGAGCAACATTCCCAGATGGTAAGTTTTATTGATATGTGCAATGACATCATTGATATTTTCAGTCGTGTGAATTTTCTCTTTGATGTCAGACCTAAATGTCTCGTCCTTCAAGAGTTGCTCTTGGTAGAGTCTTTGAAGTCTTTCCTTCTCGTACTTATTGAGCAGAAAAAGGAAAACCAAGCTAAGTACAACGAGGATATAAGCATATTGGCTCATAGGAAATCTCCCAGTGTGATAAATAGTAAAAGTGAATAAATTATTTCATTGAACAGCTGCAAGGCCGAACAAAATATAAATGTTATTTTGCCTCAATCTTTCAGATTGCTTTCAAGTAATTTAAAAGATTACGACATGAGCCTAACCAAATCGATATTATTTGGTTAGGTGAATTAGTGAAGCAGTTAGCTAGTCCGCATATAAGCGGCTAGCGTCTAGCAATTAGGAGCTTTAGTTCCAATAACTTTAAGATTACGACGTTTTAGGACATAAATCGATCATATTTATGTCCTAAAACTAGTGAAGCGCCTAGCCAAAGTCCGAATAGGATTTGGCGTTAGTTACTTAGATTGCTCCGCAATCAAGTAACTTTGGCGATTTACATCTTTTCCGGCGCTTCTACTCCGAGCAAACGAAGAGCTTCTTTGAGGACCACTGCGGTTGCGTAGCTGAGGGCTAGACGGCTGTCGCGCTCAGGACTTTCATCTAGGATACGTGTATGTGCATAGTACTTGTTGAAAGCTTGAGCCAGACTAATCGCAAATTTCGCAATGATCGAAGGTTCAAAATTATCTGCTGCACGATTGATAATACGTGGGAAGTCTTGGAGTAGTTTAATGATTTCCCAGCTTTCAGCATCGTTCAAGCTGTAGTTGCCAGCTGTATCTGGTTTGAAATCGGCTTTGCGCAAGATAGATTGGATACGAGCGTAGGCGTATTGAACGTAAGGTCCAGTTTCCCCTTCAAAGGATACCATAGCTTCAAGGTCGAAGTCATATCCATTTGTACGGTCGGTCTTAAGATCATAGAACTTGATAGCCCCGACTCCAACAGCGTGGGCAACCTGGTCTTTATTTTCTAACTCAGGATTTTTCGCTTCGATTTGGGCCTTGGCACGACTAACAGCCTCAGCGATAGTCGGTTCTAGCAAGATGACATTTCCTTTACGAGTAGAAAGTTTTTTCCCTTCTTTTGTTACCAATCCAAACGGAACATGGACAATGTCTTGGCTCCAATCGTAGCCCATCTCTTGTAGTACTGCCTTGAGTTGTTTGAAGTGGGCAGATTGCTCTTGACCAACAACATAGATGGATTTTGCAAATTGGTATTCGTTTTTACGGTAAAGAGCTGCAGCCAAGTCTCGTGTGATATAGAGAGTTGCACCATCAGATTTTTTGATAAGGGCTGGATGTTCAATTCCATATTTCTCAAGATTGACAACTTGAGCCCCTTCTGACTCAACAAGAAGTCCTTTTTCAGCGAGAATGTCTACAACAGCATCCATCTTATCATTGTAGAAGGCTTCTCCGTTGTAGCTGTCAAAATCAACTTGCAATTCATTGTAAAGGCGGTTGAATTCCACTAAACTTTCATCACGGAACCATTGCCAGAGAGCTAAGGCTTCCTCGTCTCCATTTTCCAGTTTGCGGAACCATTCGCGTGCTTCTTCATCCAAGCTAGGATTTTTTTCAGCTTCAGCATTGATGCGAACGTAGAGTTTAAGAAGTTCATCGATTGGATGCGCTTTGACGGCTTCCTCATTTCCCCATTTCTTGTAGGCAACGATCAACATTCCAAACTGTTTACCCCAGTCTCCTAGGTGGTTGACCTTGACTGTTTGATAGCCGATTTTTTGGAAAATATGTGACAAGCTATCTCCGATAACCGTTGAACGCAAGTGCCCAATAGAGAATGGTTTAGCGATATTAGGACTAGACATGTCGATAACGACATTTTCTTTCTTGCCAATGGTTTGGTCGGCATAGTGCTCTTTTTCAGTGATAACATCCTGTAATACCTGAGCCGAAATAGCAGATTTATCGAGGAAAAAGTTGACGTAAGGTCCAGTAGCGACAACCTTTTCAAAGGCTTGACTATTGATTTTTTCAGCAATACCTGCTGCAATCATTTGCGGCGCTTTACGCTCGACTTTTGCTAGAGAAAAGGCAGGGAAGGCGATGTCTCCCATTTCTGAATTTTTAGGTGTTTCCAGTAAATTTAAAATAGCCTCTTGATCCAGGCTATCAATGACGCTAGCCAACTCACTAGCAATCAATTCTTTTGTATTCATAAGGGCTCCTTTTGGGCTTTTTTACTATTTTAACACAATTTACTACATTTTTTGAGAAAGAAAAGAATTTTTTTGAATTATCTAGTTTTTTTGGTATAATATAGTTATAAAATAAATGTAAAACTTGTTATAAATATTCACTTAAGAGGATAATATGAGAAAAAGAGAACGGCATCAATTGATTAAAAAGATGATCACCGAAGAAAAACTTGGGACACAAAAAGAGATTCAAGATCGTTTAGAAGCTCGTAATGTTTATGTGACACAAACGACTTTGTCACGTGATTTGCGTGAAATCGGCTTGACCAAGGTTAAGAAAAATGATATGGTGTATTATGTACTAGCAAATGAGACAGATAAGATTGATTTAGTTGAGTTTTTGTCTCATCATTTAGAAGGAGTTGCAAGAGCAGAGTTCACCTTGGTACTTCATACCAAACTTGGAGAAGCTGCAGTCTTAGCAAACATTGTAGATGCAAACAAGGATGAATGGATTTTAGGAACGGTTGCTGGTGCTAATACCTTATTGGTTATTTGTCGAGACCAGCACGTTGCCAAGCTGATGGAAGATCGTTTGCTAGATTTGATGAAAGATAAATAAGGTCTTGGGAGTTGCTCTCAAGACTTATTTTTAGCAAGGAGAGACGGAAAATGGCAACAGAAAAGCTATCACCCGGCATGCAACAGTATGTGGATATTAAAAAACAATACCCAGATGCTTTTTTGCTTTTTCGGATGGGTGATTTTTACGAGTTGTTCTATGAAGATGCAATTAATGCAGCGCAAATTTTAGAAATTTCCTTAACAAGTCGGAATAAAAATGCAGAAAATCCGATACCCATGGCGGGCGTCCCCTATCATTCTGCCCAACAGTATATCGATGTTCTGATTGAGCAGGGCTATAAAGTTGCCATTGCCGAACAGATGGAAGATCCCAAACAAGCGGTTGGTGTTGTCAAGCGAGAGGTGGTCCAGGTCATCACACCTGGAACGGTCGTTGATAGCAGTAAGCCGGATAGTCAGAATAATTTCTTGGTTTCCTTAGATTGTGATGGCAATCAATTTGGTCTGGCTTATATGGATTTGGTGACGGGTGACTTTTATGTGACGGGGCTATTGGATTTCACGTTGGTTTGTGGGGAAATCCGTAACCTAAAGGCGCGAGAAGTGGTGCTGGGTTATGACTTGTCTGAGGAAGAAGAACAAATCCTCAGCCGTCAGATGAATCTGGTGCTTTCTTATGAGAAGGAAGGCTTTGAGGATATTCATTTACTGGATCCACGACTGGCAGCTGTGGAGCAAGCGGCAGCTAGTAAGCTCCTCCAGTATGTTCACCGTACCCAGATGCGAGAATTGAACCATCTCAAACCAGTTATCTACTATGAAATTAAAGATTTCTTGCAGATGGATTATGCGACCAAGGCTAGTCTGGATTTGGTTGAGAATGCCCGTTCAGGCAAGAAGCAGGGGAGTCTTTTCTGGCTTTTGGATGAAACCAAAACAGCTATGGGCATGCGGCTCTTGCGCTCTTGGATCCATCGTCCCTTGATTGATAAGGAACGAATCGTCCAACGTCAAGAGGTGGTGCAGGTCTTTCTTGACCACTTCTTTGAGCGTAGTGATTTGACAGACAGTCTCAAGGGTGTTTATGATATCGAACGCTTGGCTAGTCGGGTTTCTTTTGGCAAGACCAATCCCAAGGATCTCTTGCAACTGGCGACCACCTTATCTAGTGTGCCACGGATTCGTGCGATTTTAGAAGGAATGGAGCAACCTGCCCTAGCCTATCTTATCGAACAGTTAGATGCCATCCCTGAGTTGGAGAGCTTGATTAGTGCTGCCATTGCTCCTGAAGCTCCTCACGTGATTACGGAAGGTGGCATTATCCGTACGGGATTTGATGAGACCTTAGACAAGTACCGTCGTGTGCTCAGAGAAGGGACTAGCTGGATTGCTGAGATTGAGGCTAAGGAGCGAGAAAACTCTGGCATCAGCACGCTTAAGATTGATTACAATAAAAAGGACGGCTACTATTTCCATGTGACTAATTCGCAACTGGGAAATGTGCCAGCCCACTTTTTCCGCAAGGCAACGCTGAAAAACTCGGAACGCTTTGGGACTGAGGAATTGGCCCGTATCGAGGGAGATATGCTGGAGGCGCGTGAGAAGTCAGCCAACCTAGAATATGAAATCTTTATGCGTATCCGTGAGGAAGTCAGCAAGTACATCCAGCGTTTGCAGGCTTTAGCCCAAGGAATTGCGACGGTTGATGTCTTGCAAAGTCTCGCAGTTGTGGCTGAAACCCAGCATTTGATCAGACCTGAGTTTGGAGACAATTCACAAATTGATATCCAGAAAGGGCGCCATGCTGTCGTCGAAAAGGTCATGGGAGCCCAGACCTATATTCCTAATACGATTCAGATGGCAGAAGATACCAGTATTCAGCTAATTACAGGGCCCAACATGAGTGGGAAGTCAACCTACATGCGCCAGTTAGCCATGACTGCGGTTATGGCCCAGCTGGGTTCTTATGTGCCGGCAGAAAGCGCCCATTTGCCGATCTTCGATGCCATCTTTACCCGTATCGGAGCAGCAGATGACTTGGTTTCAGGTCAATCAACCTTTATGGTGGAGATGATGGAGGCCAACAATGCCATTTCGCATGCGACCAAGGATTCCTTGATTCTCTTTGATGAATTGGGACGCGGAACTGCAACTTATGACGGAATGGCTCTTGCCCAGTCCATCATCGAATACATCCATGAACATATCGGAGCCAAAACCCTCTTTGCTACCCACTACCATGAGTTGACCAGTCTGGAATCCAGTTTGGAGCACTTGGTCAATGTTCATGTGGCGACCTTGGAGCAGGATGGTCAGGTGACCTTCCTTCACAAGATTGAACCAGGTCCAGCTGACAAATCCTATGGTATCCATGTTGCTAAGATCGCTGGCTTACCAGGAAAACTTTTAGCAAGAGCGGATAAGATTTTAACGCAACTGGAGAGTCAAGGGACGGAAAGTCCTGCTCCGATGAGAGAAACAAGTGCTGTTACTGAACAGATGTCACTCTTTGACGCGCCTGCAGAGCATCCTATCCTAGCAGAATTAGCTAAACTGGATGTGTACAATATGACACCTATGCAGGCTATGAACGTCTTGGTCGAGCTCAAACAAAAGTTATAAAAAGAGCCCACTCACATTTTTGTGAGTGGGTTTTTCTCTATTACTTTTTATGGGCCAAGAGTTGATTGATGTGGTCTACTTTTTTAGCTTCTCTTTTATAGAGAATAGTCCAAATGATGAGGTAGACAATCGCAAACTCTGGAATGAGCTGGAGATAGAAGGTCCAGTGGAAGGGGAACCAACCAGCCAGAGTTGCTAGTGGAACAAAGCCAGCCAGCATGAGGAAGAAGTGGGAAAGTGTGGCACGGAGCAGGCTCCAGTCACGGCTGAGTAAGCGACTGCCAAAACTAAAGAGAACGCCGATAGCTGACCAGATGATCATGCAGTAGAGCAAGACTAGGGCACCGTGAACCTGATGTTGAGCCATCACTTGGCCGATAAGAGACTCGGGACTCAGTGGGGCATAGGTATTTGGTGCATAAATGAGTGAAAAGAGGATAGAGAGGATGAGGCCGATAAGTACACCAGTGGCTGCATCGTGAAAGATTTGTTTTTTCATAGTTCTAATTTCTCCTTGATGGTTTTTAAGTAGCGGCGTGAAGAGTAGGTGAATCTTTCGTTTTTGAGAAAGATTTCGACTAGGCCGTTGGGCGTGAGTTTGAGATGAGAGATAGCGTCAATATTAACGATTTCAGATTGGGAAATTTGGATAAAAGTGGTCGGCAGAATGTCAAGAACTTGATAGAGACGCAAATCAATGGTATAGGTCTGAGATGCAGTTTCTGCTAGAACCTTGCGATTCTCGATATAGAAGCGTTGTATCTTACCAATCTTAACTAGATAGACCTGATCCTCAATCTTTCCTTTGATTGTTTCTTTTTGGTCCAGATTTTCAGCGAACTCGATGACTTTCTGGACTTTTTCGGTCGGCTGAGGAGTTTGGACAATCAGCTTTTCCTCCTCGTAAGTCTCTTTAATCTGTAGTTCTACTTTCATAAATTTCTCTCCTTTTCAGTTATACAAGGTTAATCTCACTTCTTGTACACCTTTATTAATACTCTTCAAAAATCAAATTCAAACCACGTCAGCGTCGTCTTGCCGTACTAAAGTACTGTCTGCGCCTAGCTTTCTAGTTTGCTCTTTGATTTTTATTGAGTATACCACTATTTTACGACCCATGGCAAGAGCTTTTGTCTATGTGGAGAGATTTGGAGTCTATGTGGTATTTGCTTTTTCTGGTAACATCTGAAATATGGTATAATAGCACTAATCAATTTCTAGGAAAATAGATACAGAAAGGGGCTGAAAGATGTCTCATATTATTGAATTGCCAGAGGTGCTGGCAAACCAGATCGCGGCAGGGGAGGTTATCGAACGTCCTGCCAGTGTGGTCAAAGAGTTGGTAGAAAATGCCATTGACGCAGGCTCTAGTCAGATTATCATTGAGATTGAGGAAGCTGGTCTTAAGAAGATTCAAATCACAGATAATGGCCATGGAATTGCCCACGATGAGGTTGAATTGGCCCTGCGTCGTCATGCAACCAGTAAGATAAAAAATCAGGCAGACCTCTTTCGGATTCGGACGCTCGGATTTCGAGGTGAAGCCCTGCCTTCTATCGCTTCTGTCAGTGTCTTGACTTTGTTGACGGCGGTGGATGGTGCGAGTCATGGGACCAAGCTCGTTGCGCGTGGGGGAGAAGTTGAGGAAGTCATCCCAGCGACTAGTCCTGTGGGGACCAAGGTTTGTGTGGAGGACCTCTTTTTCAACACACCTGCCCGCCTCAAGTATATGAAGAGCCAGCAAGCGGAATTGTCTCATATCATTGATATTGTCAATCGTCTGGGATTGGCTCATCCTGAGATTTCTTTTAGTTTAATCAGTGATGGCAAGGAAATGACGTGGACAGCAGGGACTGGTCAACTGCGTCAAGCCATCGCAGGGATTTACGGTTTGGCGAGTGCTAAGAAGATGATTGCCATTGAGAACTCTGACCTAGATTTCGAAATTTCAGGTTTTGTTTCATTGCCTGAGTTGACTCGGGCCAACCGCAACTATATCAGTCTCTTCATCAATGGCCGTTATATCAAGAACTTCCTGCTCAATCGTGCCATTTTAGATGGTTATGGAAGCAAACTTATGGTGGGGCGTTTTCCACTGGCAGTCATTCACATCCATATCGACCCTTATCTGGCTGATGTCAATGTTCATCCAACCAAACAAGAAGTGCGGATTTCTAAGGAAAGAGAGCTGATGGCGCTGGTTTCAGAAGCTATTTCAAATAGTCTCAAGGAACAAGCCTTGATACCTGATGCTTTAGAAAATCTTGCCAAGTCGACCATGCGTAATCGTCAAAAGGTAGAGCAGACCATTCTCCCACTCAAAGAAAATACGCTTTACTATGAAAAAACAGAACTCTCAAAACCTAGTCAAGCTGAGGTGGCCGATCATCAGGTTGAATTAACTGCGGAGGGTAGGGACCTAACCCTGTTTGCTAAGGAAACTTTGGACCAATTGACTAAGCCAGCAAAACTGCATTTTGCAGAGAGAAAGCCTGCTAACGATGACCAATTAGACCATCCAGAGTTAGACTTAGCCAGTCTTGATAAGGCTTATGACAAGCTAGAGCGAGAAGAATCATCCAGCTTCCCAGAGTTGGAGTTTTTCGGACAGATGCACGGGACCTATCTTTTTGCCCAAGGGCGAGATGGACTTTACATCATAGACCAGCACGCGGCTCAGGAAAGGGTTAAGTACGAGGAATACCGCGAAAATATTGGCAATGTTGACCAGAGCCAGCAACAACTCCTAGTGCCCTACATCTTTGAATTCCCAGCAGATGATGTCCTTCGTCTCAAGGAAAGAATGCCTCTCTTAGAGGAAGTGGGTGTCTTTTTAGCAGAGTATGGAGAGAATCAATTTATCCTGCGTGAACATCCTATTTGGATGTCAGAAGAGGAGATTGAGTCTGGTATCTATGAAATGTGTGATATGCTACTCTTGACCAAGGAAGTTTCGATCAAGAAATACCGAGCAGAGCTGGCTATCATGATGTCCTGCAAGCGGTCTATCAAGGCCAACCATCGTATCGATGACCACTCAGCCAGACAGCTCCTTTATCAGCTTTCTCAATGTGACAATCCCTATAACTGTCCACACGGACGTCCCGTTTTGGTGCATTTTACCAAGTCGGATATGGAAAAGATGTTCCGACGTATTCAAGAAAATCATACCAGTCTTCGTGAGTTGGGGAAATATTAAGAACACAAAAAGCCTTTGTTTTTCCAAACAAGGCTTTTTAGCTTTTCTAAGGTGGGAATTTTGAATGGACATGGGCAACTTGACACGAGGTTTACACTTGCTTGACAGGACCAGTCCTATAAAAGTACTGAGAAATATGATTTAATTGATTCAAGATTTCGCAGAATCGTCTTGGTTTGAAGGATTCTCAGGCCCAATTACCTTATCAAGATAACGTTGTTTGGTTTTGAAAGTCTTGTTGATCGCAATTGCTGAAGCGATTAAGAGAACGAAGGTCAGCCAAATCCAGGCGGTGAACTCGGCTGGAAAACTAGAACCGGCTAAAAAGAGATAGATAGCCAGAGCCAAGACGAAAATATAAATCACTTGCCAGAAGCCAAAGGATTTAACTTCTCTATAGTATTTGTCCTTATCTTCCTCCAAAATCACTGCCGTGGAAGATTTTTCAGAGTTTTCATCCAGTAGTAGATAGTCAGTTGTTACTTGGAAAATCTTGCTTAATTCAATGATTTTTTCGATTTCTGGAAGGACTTGTCCAGACTCCCATTTTGAGATGCTTTGCCGAGAAACATTAATTTTTTCTGCTAGCTTTTCTTGGGACCAACCTTTTTCCTTTCGGAGTTCAAATAGTTTTTCTGCGAGTTTCATCATTCTATCCTCCTTTTTCTACCTCTATCCTAACAATTTTTACTTATAATGAGAATACAATCTCCTGTACTATTTGTCAACCAGAGGTTGCACTTGTGTTTGCAGTTTTCAGCAAAAAAATATGATATACTAGGTAAGAAAAAGCGAAGAAATTATGAAAAAGGAATAAAAGATGAAAGAATTTTTTGCCCTCCCCAAGCAAATTCAAATGCGGGAATGGATGAGCTTTGTAGCACGGATTTTAGAGAGTGCCATTACTCCTTTTATGGCCATGTACTATGTTCAATATTTTGGAGCCTTTTGGGCGGGGTTATTGATGATCACAACCAAACTCATTGGTTTTTTAGCTGGGCTGTATGGTGGACATTTGGCGGATCTTTGGGGACGTAAGAAAGTCATTGACTGGGGAAACTTTGGTCTTGCTAGTGGCTACTTTCTTGTGCTGCTGGCAAATATGCCTAATCATATTTTTCCCTTTTTGACTTTTGTCGGAATGTTGCTGGCAGAGACCGCAGGAACTTTCTCTTGGCCAGCTATTGATGCGATGATTATTGATTTGACCGACGAGCAAAATCGCCGTTTCGTTTATACGATTAGTTATTGGTTTGTCAATGTATCCGTTATGTTAGGAGCAGGGCTTGCAGGTTTCTTTTACGACCACCATTTTTTTGAGTTGCTTCTGGTTTTGACGGTGATTAGCTTCTTGAATTTTTTCCTCGCTTGGAAATATTTTTCAGAAAGCAAGCCAGCTAATCTGGTCTTTGAGCATGGTAGCAGTCCTTTGGCAACTGTGAAAAATTATGCTTCTGTTTTTCAGGACAAAATTTTCCTACTTTATACGTTAGGGACTGTATTTAATGGTGTTATCTGGTTGCAAATTGACAATTATATACCCGTTCATTTGAAAGAGTCATTCATCGCGAGTAGTGTTTTCGGTATTCATATTTCAGGAGCTAAGATGCTCAGTATCATGGTTTTTATCAATACCCTGATTATTGTTTGCTTCATAACGACTGCCAATCGTTTGACCAAGGAAATGAAGATCATACCGCAGTTTTTATTGGGAAGTATTATCTTCGACTTGGGTATGCTTTTCACCATTGTCTTCAGGAGTTTCTGGGCTCTGTTTTTGCTAGCCATTCTCTATACTATGGGGGAACTCATCTGCATGCCGCCAAGCCAAGTTTTGCGGGCGGAAATGATGAATGAGAATAAGCTCGGAACCTACTCAGGTTTCCTTAATATGGCGCAGCCTTTAGCGTCTATTTTAGCGGGGGCGATGATTTCTATCAGCGCTGCAACAGGTGCTGTAGGTGTTTGGCTCGTTTTTATTGTGTGTGCAGTACTTGGGCTGCTTCTTATCATCAGAGCAGCGCATTTACACGGAATTGCAAATCAATTATAGAAAGTGAAAATAATGTACGAATATTTTAAAGGAATCATCAGTAAAATTACAGCCAAGTACATCGTATTGGAAGTCAACTCTATCGGCTATATTCTTCATGTGGCCAACCCCTATGCTTATTCAGGGCATCTTCATCAGGAATCCAAGATCTATGTGCACCAGGTGGTGAGAGAAGACGCGGAGCTTCTGTACGGCTTTGCGACCGAGGAGGAGAAGCAACTTTTTCTCAGCTTGATCTCAGTCTCAGGTATTGGCCCAGTGTCTGCTCTGGCTATTATTGCGGCTGATGATAATGCCGGCTTAGTGCAAGCCATTGAGCAGAAAAACATCACCTACCTGACCAAGTTTCCTAAGATTGGTAAGAAAACAGCCCAGCAGATGGTGCTGGACTTGGAAGGCAAGGTAGT
>CAUVSV010000025.1:0-27132 GCA_963554735.1 Streptococcus oralis | reverse complement strand
TTACTTTGAGGTAGCCTGTTGGAGCGGCTTCCTCATGGAAAGTATAAGTACCTGGTGCCAAGTTGAGATCTTTAGACTTACCAGCTTCTGAAGTCCAGCTTTCTACGGCTGTGCCTTCTGCCTTGTCGCCCTTGTAGATCTTGATTTGAGCACCTGCGATTTCTGTTCCACCAAGGTTAACTTTACTGAAAGTAATGGCTTTTGGACTATCATCGTCTTTATCAGTGACTTTGATTGTTGAACCATCGGTTACGACAGTATTGTCCTCGCCTTTAGCATCCTTAGTACCAACATTCGTCACTTTAACTGTTCCGTCATAGTTAACTTTAAAAGTGATATCCGTTACTTTGAGGTAACCAGTTGGGGCTGCTTCCTCATGGAAGGTGTAAGTACCTGGGGCCAAGCTCAATTCTTTAGACTTACCAGCTTCTGAAGTCCAGCTTTCTACAGCTGTGCCTTCTGCCTTATCGCCTTTGAAGATCTTGATTTGTGCACCTGCGATTTCAACCCCACCAAGACTAATTTTACTGAACGTGATTTTACGAGCTACATCGTCATCTTTATCAGTAACTGTCAGAGTTGAATTTTGGGCTACAACACGATTGTCTTCACCTTTAGAATCTTTTTCACCTACTTTTGTCACTTCAACAGTACCGTTAGGTTTAACTTGGAAAGTGATATCCGTTACTTTGAGGTAACCAGTTGGGGCTGCTTCCTCATGGAAAGTGTAGATGCCTGGTTCAAGATTCAGTTGCTTAGGTTGGTCAGTTGAAGTCCAGCTTTCTACAGCTGTGCCTTCTGCCTTGTCGCCCTTGTAGATCTTAATCTGTGCACCAGCGATTTCATTCCCTCCAAGGTTTACCTTACTGAAGGTAATTGGTTTTGGACTAGTATCCTCTTTATCGGTAATAGTCAGAACTGGACCAGCTGCAAGAACAGTGTCATCAGCTCCCTTATTCTTAATAGTGATAGAACCGTCAGCATTAACAGTAAAAGTAATATCTCCTACAATTTGATATCCCTCTGGAGCATCGAACTCTCTTAGAGTGTAGGTCCCTGGTGCCAGCTTAATCACTTTAGAAGTGTCAGCTACAGTAGTCCAGTCTGCAACAGGTGCCTCTTCAAGATTGACTGTATCTCCACTATAGATTTTCAGTTCCGCTCCTGGAATTTCTTTTCCATTTGGATCCACCTTTTTGAAAGTAATCTCTTTCTCAGTTGGAGTCTTCGGAGGTGTCTTCTTATTTTCAATTCGACGTTCTACTGATTTGTCTGAACCAAACTCATCTGGAGAAATTTTAATATCTTCAGTTAATTTGTCATAGCCAAGAGGAGCAGTTACTTCACGAATTGTATAGTTGTCTCGCAACAATTTGCCTACACTAGCGTTACCATCAGAATCTGTTGTCAATCGTCCAACAACAGCTTGGTTACGATCACGAATTACTTCAAAAACTGCACCTTGCAAAGGTTGGCCTGCTTCGTCTACCTTATGAATTTTAATGGTGAAAACATATCCTTCCGCAACACCACCTGCAATCTGGTAGGTACGTGTGCTTGTTGATTGTTCATTCTCACTACCATTGTAGCTCATGTTGGCTACGTTCGTGATTTCCTCACCATCAACTAGATCATAATTCGCTTTAGCTCGATACTCGATCATATAACCAAAACCATTAGTATCTCCTAAAGGAAGGGTGAAACCATCACCATTCGCATTTACCACTAGTTGGTTTTTAAAGGTTTCGGTCATATCCTGAGCATTAGTCCATTTCCAGTCTCCGTTATTCCAACTCCAATCTACTTTGTAAATACGAAAAGTATCTGGTAGGAAGGTCATATTTGGAGAAGAGAAAGCATCTTTGATAGTGACATCACTGTAGTTCGCCATATTGCGGTTTACAGTAATGTTATAACGGATTACATTTTTCTCGTCATCCTTGTATTGGAAGGAACTCTTTTCAATTTTAGAGTCGTATTTCCCTGGAGGGCCGTTGTAACGGATTTTCCCTGCAAATAGAACTCTATGTCCTACAGTAATATTGACATCAATGTCTTTTTCTTCTGAAACAACATCATGGTCAACTCGAACATAGACAAAGAATTTCCCCCTAACGCCAGAATTATTCTCAACAAACTTTGTGTAAGTTAGAGTAATCGTTTTGCTAGCTGCATCTAAACGACCAGTAGCTACAAGATTGTTAGAAGCATCTCGTAATTCAATGTCTGAAGAGTTTGAAAATGTAATCTCTGATGGCAATTGAAGTGTTGTTGTATCACCTTCATGCACCGTATTATCTGGCAAAACAAAATCTGCCGTAAGACGGAATTCTTGCCAAATATCCAACCCTTGCGTTAAAGCTTCACCAGATCTGTTTTCAACACCAACACTAGTGATCACATCATTATACTCTGCCGCACGTACTTGCGTAAGAGGAGCAAATGATTGGAGAATAACTCCCAAACAAAGAATAAGGATCTGAATCCAAGATCTTATTTTCTTGTTCATTTAATCTTCCTTTCTTATAATATTCAGTTGTAAATGTACAATGTAATAGTAAACTAAATGATTGTCCCCAACTAATCACCATTCTCCTTTTTCAAGCGAAAATTATTAGCCACATTACATCCACATTTTATCATACTATGAAGAAAAAGGCTAGAACTATCAAGCAAATTTTTATAAAAAATATCCAATTTTTTCTTACCGATTGAAATCGACTTTTTCACATCCGTATATTAACCTCTTTGTGTCTTTTCTTCTCCTATCATCGAAACAAAATCTGGTATATTTTACCGCCATTTTTTAAAAAATAAGTTCACCTCGTTTTGGATACCAGATAGTGTTTTTATCATTTTGGTTATCTGATTTCACAAACGTTAAATTGCTCTTTAGATAATACTTCTACCCATTAAAAAGACCAGGATTCCCTGGTCTTTCTAAGATACATTTAGAAGAAATACTGATTCATTCTAGTCTTCTTTTTTACCTTTAGTGGCCACTAGACCTGCACTCAAGCCAAGAAGAGCTAAACCTGCTGCTAGAGCTGCTTGACTTTCTGCACTTCCTGTATTTGGTAACTGTTCTTCTTGAACATGACTAGCTTCACTTGAAACAATTTCTTTTGTATCTGCTTTTTCTGATACTTGTGGTCTTGTAGATTCTTGAGGTACTGGTTTAGTTGTTTCACTAGCCGTACCAACTTCTACAATACGATCTTGAGCCATGACTTTATCATAGCTTTCTTTTTCAGTTCGCTTGCCATTTTCAACTTCGATCAAGTGAACACGGATACCTTTTTGACCTTCTTGGAGAACACGAGTTTGACCCGCTGGAAGCTGATCATTCTTTTGTTCCTGAACCTTGAAATCAATTGTTTCTTCTTCAATTACAAGTTCTGGTCTGTTAAGGACTAGGTTCTTCACTTCATCTTCTGGAAGGGAGGTTCCTGGTTTAGTTCCAACCAAGACGATGCGGTCTGTCGGAGCCTCTACCACTTCACGGATTTTTTCTTCCTTACTTCCACTAGGATTAACCGCTGTGAAGATCCGTTCCTTACCAACTTTTCCTTCTTGTTCTACACGTGTTTCACCTAGATACAGTGTTGAATCCTTTTTCTCAACTGTCTTGTAGGCCAAATCTTTTTCAACAAATTCGAGTTTTGGAAGATCTTCTTGTACAGCAGCAACAGTCTTCTCAGAAACTGGTTTTTCCTTAGTCAATTGGATACGGTATTCCTTGACTTGTTTTCCACTTTCTGAAACAAGACGAACAAGTACTGGAAGGCTATCGTCTCCGCTATCTACAACTGTTGAAGCTACTTGATTACTTTCTTCGACTGAGACTTTTGGACGTTGACCTTTATAGGTGATTTGATAGTCTTGACGATCTTCAGCGAAGTCAGGAAGTTCTTTTCCATCCACAAGAATCTTCGATTGCGTACTTTCTTGAGGTAATTCACTCGGTGCAAGGAAGGTCATCTCAATCATCGCAACACCGCTCTTGTCTGCTTTACGCTCCATACGCCATCTCATGGCTTTGGCTTTGACAGCTTTAAATGTTACGTTGATTTCATCACCAGCTGCGATGTCTTTATCCGCACGATAAGGCACAGCTTCCCAATTTTCTGGATTGTTAAATGGATGAGCTGCATCGTAGGCTTGGTAGTTAGAATAGTAGGTAGGCACTTCAAACTCTGGGCCAATATAACGTTCCAAAACGAGTTTAGATGGGGCATCTGTACCACTATCTGCAAAGAAGTGAAGTTTGGCTTGCGCTACAGTCCGTTCTACAATCTTACCATTTTCACGGAAGATCACACCTGCTGATACTTCTGGATTAGAAGATGGTGTTGGAGACCAGTTTGTCCAACGACGATTTTCTGAATGATTTCCGTCATTGAGATAGTCCACACGGTCATGGGAGTTTCTATCAATGTCATTAGTGGCTGAAGCAAAGGCGCGGTTACTATTTTCATCATACTCTGGGTTATTTGATAGAGCTTCACCAAGTTTGTCTGTCACTCGTACAGTGAACTCAACAACAAGATCACTACCTAGGACATGGCCTCGAACGGTAAATTGACCTGCTTTTGTCAGCTTTTCTGCTGGAACTTCTTCCCATTCTACTGCCAAGTCTTTTGTTTCGTAACCGTCTTTACCTGTGAAATAAACCGGAACCTTAGTTGGTAATTCAAGTGGTTGTCCTACTTGTAGCAAGCGAGCTTGTTTGACCGCAGCAACTGGTTTACGAGAGAGCAAATCTTTATTGCTTGTAAAGTGTAGACGGTATTCTCCTAGGATATCACCATTTTCAGCCTTCGCGATAACACGAACTGGCTCACCTTCACGAACGCTTGGAACGACGGTAGCGAGACCATTGTTGCTAACACTTGCTGTTACTGCAGGAACTTTTCCATCTGCAGACTCAAGGTAGTAGTCTGTCAAATCAGGGTTGAAGTTTGCTAAGTCTTTACCGTCAACTTGGATTCTCGTTTGTCCTTGTTTGGCTGCTGCGACTTGTTTTGCAAAGATTTGTACTTCTGTGATAGACGTTCCTTTCTTGCTATCAAGTCGAACCATACGAATGCGAACCGCATAGGTCTCAACTTTATCAAAGCTGAAATGATTCATTTCTCCAGCTTTTAATTGAGCTGGTGCTTTGAGATTGCTTACCTCTTTCCAGTTTGCAGGATCATTAAAGGCATGGTTTTCCTCACCTACAAAGCTAGGGTTTTTAGGGGCTGTTGGAACGGTCTTACCGACATAATATTCAATCACATAAGACTTCGGTACACCAACTCCATGGTCTTCGTGGAATCCGACACTTAGATTATCAACTGAACGTTTGCTCAAAATACCTGAATCTCCGAATAGGACACCAACTGAAGCTTCTGGATTAGTACGGTTCCAGTTTGTCCAACGGTTAGCTGGGCGGTCATTAAAGGAAATCAATTTATCGTTGACGTTTGAAACAGGATCAGTTGGATTTGAGTCTGAAGCAAAGGCAAGTGGCAATTCTGAACCGGTCCATTGGTCAGAAATATTTGCTCCCTTCTCAGTTTGAGCAGATACGCGAACATGAAGTTTAGTTGTTAATTGCGTACCTTCTAGGCGACCATTAACTGTAAAGACACCTTCCTTGGCGTATTGGTCTGGACGAATCGTATCCCATGTAACCTTAGCTGATGAAACGTGACCATTTGAATCGTAGGTGCGAACACTTTCTGGTAATTGCGGCGCTTCTGCAATTGGAGTTGTCACACTGACTTCTTCAACTGAAACGATGCCTTCTACAGATACTTTAGCACGCGCTTCAAGATCCAGACCTTCAACTTTACCTAGAACTTCAAAGGTTTGATAGTGGTCGAGTTTTTCTTTTGGAATAGATTGCCAAGTGACTTTATGAGTTTTAGGGAAACCTTTGTCATACTCAACAGTTACTGTTGTTGGAAGAGTAGGTTCTTGATGCAAGTCTGTCACTACATTTACTGGACGGATAGATTGTGCAACCTTCGTCTCAGTATTGGCTTGGATAGTGAGTTCAACTTGGCCTCTAGCCCCCTCATATTCCGCTTTCAGAGTGACTGCTCCTGGCTTATGTAACTCAAGCATCCCTTTACGAACCGCGACTTCCCCTTCACCACTTGTAGAGAAGTTTACTTTATCAGCTGGTAAAACTGCTTGTGTTCCGTCTTGATAGTGAGCGAGTACAGACAATTTCACTGTTTGGTCTTCTTTAAGACCGTCAGCTTGCTCTACTTGTAAGCTCAAGTGGTCAATTTTCGGTGCTTCTTCAAGGAATTGAATTGCATAGGTTTGAAGAGGTCCACCATCTTTTGGTTGAACATAGATGCTTGCACGCATGCCGTTTGCTGCACTTGCTTGGACTACAGTAACATCCGCATTTTCAGCACTTGCTACAACTTCTGGCAAGGATGCACCGTAAGCAAGAGTTCGGTATTGCATTGGATTTTGAGTAGTAAGACCAGTGACAGATTCGCCACCAACAGTTACATTTGGTACTGCAGGAGCCGCAGGATTACCTTCTTCTACCACAAGGGTAGCGTGAATAGTCTCACCACCCAGTTGACCAGTCATTTGAATACGTGATCCTGCAACTGACAGTTTAGCTTTATCTGCTTCCGAAATCTCCCACTTATCAACTTCGTATTCTTGTACGCTTCCATCCGTAACAGCAATAGAAACGTATTTGTCAACAGCGCTCAAGTCTGTTCCTGGAGCAACACGCTTAACAGTTGGAAGCTCATTTGCGATTGCTAGAATTTCGACACGGGCCTCAACTTCGCGTCCGTCTGCCATACCTTTAACAGTCACAACTCCTGCTTGGCTCACATCAACTGAAGACCAAGTTACTGGACGTTTTTCACGACTGCCATCACTGTAGATAAAACCGACTGTCTTCGGCATTTTTGGCTCTTTCTCAATAACAGTACGTACTTTTGGTACTTCGGTTCCGAGAACGGTCTTTTCTTGGTCTTCTTTTTTACCAGTAAAGACCGTTACTTGACCAGATTTCAAGAGATCTGAATGGGCTGTTAGAGTGAATTTACCTGCTTGCTCAGTTGATTTAACAATGGCAACCCCTTTACCGTTAAAGGCTCTGCGGATCCAAGAACCATCAGGTTGTGCCTTGTAGCGTTCACGGCTGGCTTGTTCCCCATTATCAACACCAACCAGTTGACCTTGGCCATGTAATTGGAAGCGAACCAGATTATTGGCAGTTGGTACCACATTTCCTTCACTATCTACGATTTCGTAGTAGATGTAGGTCAAGTCTTTTCCATCTGCTGCGATTGCGTGTTCTTCCTTGACGAGGCGAACACCTGCTGGTTGGCCTGCAGTCGTGATCTTATCACGTGCAATTTCTTTTCCAGCTTCATCGCGAGCTACAGCTTCTAAAGTACCTGGTTGGTACGCAACCTTCCATTCAAGATAGAGTTCCTTAGCATTGGCACCTTCTTGGTAGGTACGGCCATCACTGGTTTGTTTCTTATTGAACTTCTTAACTCCAAGAGATTGACCATTTAAGAACAATTCTACACTTGCAGCGTTTGAGTAAGCTCGAACTGGGATTTTTCCGTCTGAATCTTCAACTTTCGATGCCAATTCTCTATTTTCCCAGTTCCAGTGAGGAAGAAGGTGCACCATCGGTTTCTTCTTAGCAGAAACCCATTGGCTTTGGTAGAGATAAAAGTCATGTTTTGGAATACCGGCTGTATCTACGATACCAAAGTAAGAGCTCTTAACGGGAGTTTGGTTTTGGTTGTGCCATGGTGTAGGTTCACCGATATAGTCCGTACCTGTCCAGATAAACTGTCCAGCATAGCCAGCGTTGTCACGGTCAAAGGTCCATGAAGCGGTTGCCGTTTTACCCCAACCAACACGATCATTTCCATAATCTGACTGTTCATAGTTACGATAAGCTTGGTTGCTATGTACCAATTCTTGTTCAGGACGATAATAGCTACCACGTGTACGGGTTGCTGAAGATGTTTCTGAACCATAAATCAACCAGTTTGGATGTTTCGCACGAAGTTTCTTGTAGTTGTCTTCTGAGTAGTTGAAACCAACTGCATCCAGTTCATTAGCAATTTTCTCATGATCACCGCTACCATCACCAAAGCGGAACTTATCTGCTCCCATGGTAACATAACGTGTAGTATCAACATCTTTAATCACTTTTACTAAGCGTTTAACCGTTGCAAGAGAGTGAGCATTACCATTGGCTTCACCAATTTCATTCCCGATAGACCACATGAAGACAGCTGGGTTATTTTTATCTCTTTCAACCATGGTACGAAGATCGTAGTCAGACCATTTTTCACCTTTTCTAGCTTCTGGGTGAGTAGCGTCTTTTTCAAAGAAACGTCCGTAGTCATAAGGTTTCTTACCACCATACCACGTATCAAAGGCCTCTTCCTGAACCAGCAAACCAAGTTCTGCTGCGATTTGCAAGGTCTGTGGACTTGCAGGGTTATGAGTTGTACGGATGGCGTTAACGCCCATCTCCTTCATTTGTTTGAGACGACGGTATTCTGCCTTATAGTTTTCTTCTGCTCCAAGCGCTCCGTGGTCATGGTGTAAGGAAACACCATGGAATTTAATGCGTTCACCATTCAAAGAGAATCCTTCATTTGGAGTCCAATGATAGTAACGGTAACCAAACAGATCCTTCTTAGCATCCACCAATTGACCATCACGGTAAACACGCGTAATCAATTCGTACAAGGCAGGTTTGTCATTTAAAACGGTCCAGAGTTTTGGTTGTTCAACTTCTAAAATCGCATCAAGGCTTGTTGACTCATGTGCTTTCAAGGTACGGCTCGCTGTACGAACCAAACCTGTTACAGCCTGACCACCACGTTCAACGATTTGATACTCTGCCACCAATTCATGGTCTTTATCATCTGTATTGACGATTTTGCTGGCTACATGAGTTTCAACCTTGCCATGTTGCTGTTGTTCTAGCTTTGGTGTTAAGATGGTTGTCCCATTTTTCTCAACATGAACCTTATCAGTCACTTGCAAGGTTACATCACGGTAGATACCACTACCTGAGTACCAACGGCTACTTGGCTGTTTGTTAACCGCATGGACAGCAATCACATTCTCACGACCATCTTTGTGAAGGTATTTGGTGATATCGTATGAGAACTGGTTATAACCATTTGGATAATGCCCCACTAACTGGCCATTGACATAGACTTGAGAGTCCATGTAGACACCATCAAAGGTCACTCGAACATTTTTCTTGAGATCTTTTTCATCAAGTTTAAAGGTCTTGCGATACCAAGCTTCTCCACCATTGAGCTGTCCACCCTCGTTTTGGGCAGGTGACTGATGGTCAAAATCGTTAAAGATACTCCAGTCGTGTGGGAGATCCAATTTTTGCCATGTTGATACATCTGCATCTGATTTCACAGCTTCTTTAGGGTTCGCATTGAGTTTAAAGTGCCAATTTTGATTAAAATTCACTTTTCTATCTTCAATCATTTGATTCACTTCTTCATTTGTCGCAGCTTTCAAATCTTCCTTGACAGGCTTTTCTTGACTTGAAGCTTGAGATTCTACCTTTGGTGCTGTTTCTTCAGGTTTTAGAGATGTTTTCTCCTCTTTTGGAGCTACAGGTTCATCTTCTTTCACCTCTGGTTTGCTTGCTTCAATTGGAGCAGCTTGACTTTGATCGACATTTGCAGCATCCTTGTGCTCTGCTACAGTTTGATCTTCTTTTTCCTCCACTGCCGGACTTTCCTCTTTTGCTTGTTCCACAGTGTGGGTAATTGGAGTTTCATCCGCGAAAACTGGTGATTCTCCAATGACACTTCCTCCAAATAGAACCGCACAGGTTCCAATCATGACAGAGCAAGCACCTACGGCAAACTTACGAATGCTGTAGACTCTTTTACGATTCCAATGGCCTTTTTCCATAAAATCCTCCTTTAGTAACCGCTTCCATTTATTTATAAGCGTATTACTTTTTCATAGCCTTTTACCCTTATTTTATAAAATAATATAGGAAATTTCAATACCCTAAACACAAAAAATCATATTTTTGATTGTTTTTTCTAAAATTTGTAGAAGATTCGAAAAAAGTGAATGTAGATTTAGAACAAAAACAAACATTTTTTGACACTCAGATCAATATTATAAAAAAAGTTCCTTTTGTAAGGAACTCCTTCTACTTATAATTAAAGATCCCCCCAGCCAACTTATCAGCTAGCTTGGGAAAGAGTGTATAAAACTTATGGGCTAGGTTCAACAAAACTGGGAGATTGAGTTCCCGTTTGTTTTTTCCTATGGTTTTGACAATCTTTCTAGCGACTGCATCTGGTTCTAAGAGAAAGCGGTCAACCGACTTGAGGTAGGTCCCATCTGGGTCAGCCTGATCAAAAAAGGCAGTACGAATCGGTCCTGGATTAACCGTCGTTAGATAGACACCATAGGGCATGAGTTCGAGGCGCAAAGCGTTTGAAAATCCAATAGCCGCAAACTTGGTCGCCGAATAGAGACTGGACTTGCTAGTCGCTATCAAACCTGCCATGCTGACGATGTTGATGATATGCCCTTTTCGGTTCTCCTTCATTCGCGCCGCAAGGCGACGAGAAAGGTTCATCAGGGCAAAGGTATTGACCTCAAACATCTTGTGAATGTTTTGATCAGGGATCCGGTCGAAATCTTCAAAAATTCCATATCCAGCATTGTTAATCAAGACATCAATCTTGCCGTAACGGAGATAGAGGTCAGCTACCAGAGCTTCTAGGGCTGAGTCATCAGTAATATCGATTTCAATTAATTCCACATGAGGATGATTTCCATATAGTTGGGCTAGTTTTTCCTTGTTTCTACCTAGCAAGATGAGTTGGTCATTTGGCAAGAGTTTGACCATTTCTTGGGCTAAGCCACCGCTTGCTCCAGTGATGATGATGGTGCGCATCTCTATTCCTTTCAAAGTGTTGGTCAATTTAATGAAATCTTTTTCCAGCTAAATAATGAGCATAAGCTTGATCAATGACAGGAGCAAACAGATGATAATCCTCCCAGCTACCTAAAAATTCTAAAGGCAAGTCATATAAGTCATTGACTACAAATTCGGAATAATCATCCATATACTGATGTTCATGATAGTCATTTACAAAAGCCTGAAAATCCTTTGTGATATCCATTGTTCCCAGTTTACCATCGCACCAGTCTAAAAGATAATCAACACCCAAAGTTTGCTCATTTTTTATACTTTGGAATACCGTTTCTTCATCAGGAGACATCATTTCTTTGGCATCATGCTGGATGAGCCAAGTAAGGAAAAAACCGATATGATTCGCAGCCCAACGATAAATCTCCCGATAATCTTTTTGAGTTAACTCTTCTTTTTGTAATGAATAGCTGTGCAAGTAGTTGGTTAATGCATTTTCAAAATACCAATCTGCTTTATCCAACAAACGATTTTCAACAATCATCTTATTTCCCTCTCAACGAATCTGAATCATTATAACTCAACCTCTTCCAGATCTTTAACCACATGGACATTTTCAAAAACAGTTGCTGCATCTTTCTTGAGCTGACTGATATCTTTTGAGAGGAAGCGGGCACTAATATGGTTGAGCAAGAGGCGTTTGACTCCTGCTTCTGCCGCTACTTGTGCTGCCTGCATATTGGTTGAGTGACCGTGATTGCGAGCAATTTTTTCATCTCCCTTACCATAAGTCGACTCGTGGACAAGGACATCGGCGTTGACAGCCAGACGCACACTGGCATTGGTTTTTCGGGTGTCGCCCAGAATGGTGATAATCTTACCCGGACGGGGAGCTGAGATATAGTCTGCTGCCTTGATTTCAGTTCCGTCTTCTAGAACAACGTCCTGACCGTTTTTGATTTTTCCAAAGAGCGGTCCGAATGGGACACCAGCTGCCTTAAGTTTCTCAGCATCCAAGGTACCTTCTAAGTCCTTTTGCATGACACGATAGCCAACACAGAAAATAGTGTGATCCAATTCTTCCGCATAGACTGTAAATTTATCCGTTTCAAGGATTTTCCCAAGGGAATCTTGGTCAAACTCATGAAAATGAATGCGGTAAGGCAGACGAGAACCTGACACACGAAGACTTGTTAAGACAAAGGACTTGATCCCTTGAGGTCCGTAGATGTCCAAATCTGTCTGCTCTTCATTGGCCTGAAAGGCACGACTAGAAAGGAATCCTGGCAAGCCAAAGATATGATCTCCATGCAGGTGGGTGATAAAGATTTTGCTGACCTTCCGTGGTCGAATCGTGGTTTCCAGAATGCGATTTTGCGTTCCTTCTCCACAGTCAAAGAGCCAGACTTCGTTAATCTCGTCCAAGAGTTTCAATGCGAGACTTGAAACGTTGCGGGCTTTAGAGGGCTGACCAGCCCCTGTTCCTAAAAATTGAATATCCATTCGATACTTTCTAATTAATCAATATATAACATGGCTGTGCGATTTTCCGATCGGAAATAGCGCTTACCAGAAAAAGCAACAGCTTCTTGCAATAAATCCTCTTGGCTGTAGCCCTTGAGACGTTTGCGACCATCAGCAAAACTTTCCAAGTCTGTCAAAGCTGTGAGATTTTCTACACTAACAACTTCCTCATTTCCAGCATCCTTCATGTAAATCTTTCCAGATTCTTCAAAGACGAGTTGATGAGGGAAAATTTGCGCAATCTCAAAAAGCAAGTCATCCGAGATTTCCTCTTCATTTTCAGAGAAGATCCGCCCCAAGCCCTCACTCTCATAGCAAAATCCAAAGGATTTGCCAGATAAATTAAGACGAATAAAAGGCTTATTTTCAAAGGTGAAACTTGGTTCAACATTGTAGAGATTTAGTTCCTGACTGAGTTCTGAAAAATAATCCGTCGCAGCTTCAGGACTCTTTTTCTGGTAGAGTTCAGCAAAGTAGGCATTAACGACACTAGGAGGAGGTGTGATGAGAGCCAACTGCTCTTGCTCTGTTTTGCTAGCTAGAAGCTGATCTAGATAGACCTTATCCAGACTTGTATAGCCTCCATACTTTAGAGCCAACATTTTTATATCAGTCATAAAATTCCTCTAACCTCCATTTATTTTTCTCAGAAATGTAGCCTGTAATCACTTCACCGTCATCTTGATAATCGCGCTCTTCCAGAATCGCTACACTTTCCAAATCATGAATCTTGTAGGACTTCGAAAATGGCACGCGCAGGGTAAAGACTTCAAAAATCTCCTTGATTTTCTCTAAAAACAAAGTCTGCAGATTCTCACGACTATCCTCGGACTTGGCAGAAATGAGGGCATACGGCGTTTGGGTAGGCGTGAAATCCTCCACCAAATCCGCTTTATTATAAAGGGTCAGACGAGGAATATCCTCCATATCCAAGTCTTTCATGATAGACAGAACCGTTTTTTCATGCTCCTCGTGATAAGGATTGCTGGCATCGATGACATGAACCAGAAGATCCACATGCTTGCTTTCTTCCAAGGTTGACTTAAAACTGGACACCAATTCTGTTGGCAAATCTTGGATAAAGCCAACAG
The DNA here is from genome assembly GCA_963554735.1 of Streptococcus oralis. GTDB lineage: Bacteria > Bacillota > Bacilli > Lactobacillales > Streptococcaceae > Streptococcus > Streptococcus oralis_CX. The sequence continues at coordinate 13,584 of CAUVSV010000025.1, read as the reverse complement.
TATCAGTCAAGGTAACCTGTAGATTGCCCCCAAGATGGATGCTCTTCGTCGTCGCATCCAGGGTCGCAAACAGCTCATCTGCTTCATACTGACTCTTACTGGTCAAGGTGTTCATGATGGTTGATTTCCCAGCATTGGTGTAGCCTATCAAGCCAATCTTAAAGGTACTCGACTCCAAGCGTTTTTCTCTGACTGTCGCTCGATTCTTCTCAACCACCTTAAGCTGTCTCTCGATATCCGTAATTTGGTTTCGAACACTACGACGGTTCAGTTCCAGCTGGCTTTCACCTGGACCACGGGAACCAATTCCCCCAGCCTGACGACTGAGCATGATTCCTTGACCAACCAAGCGAGGCAAGAGATATTTGAGCTGGGCCAGGTGGACTTGGAGTTTCCCTTCATGGCTTCGAGCCCGCATAGCAAAGATATCCAAAATCAACTGCATACGGTCAATCACCTTGACACCCAGAACTTCTTCTAGATTGACATTCTGCCGTGGAGTCAAGCGATTATTGACGATGACAGTAGTAATTTCCTCAGCATCCACCATTCGAGCAATTTCTTCCAACTTACCAGAGCCAACAAAAGTCTTGGAATCATATTTTTCACGTTTTTGTCTGTAGCTATCGACTACGACTGCCCCAGCTGTCTTAGCCAGACTGGCCAACTCTTCCATGGAGAGGTCAAAATTGTCCATGCCTTGTAGCTCAACACCAATGAGTAGGACACGTTCCTCTTTTTTCTCTGTTTCAATCATCTAAAAACTCCTCAATCTGGCTTAGAATGCGCTCCTTCACGCCAGACTCTCCGATCTGATAAAAGGTCACCTGCATGCGATTACGGAACCAGGTCAGCTGACGCTTAGCAAAACGACGAGTCGCCTGTTTGAGACTCTCGCTGGCTTCCTCGAGAGTCTGCTCCCCACGAAAATAAGGAAAGAGTTCCTTGTAGCCAATGCCTTTAGCAGCCTGTACGTCTGGATAATGCTCAAACAACCACTTGGCCTCATCCAAAAGCCCAGCCTCAAACATCAAATCCACTCGGTTGTTGATACGTTCATAAAGTTGACTACGCTCATCATCTAAGCAGATAATCAGTGGTTCATAAGGACTTTCTTGATTTTCCAAGTCTTGTCCAAAATGGGCGATTTCCAAGGTACGCATGGCACGACGACGGTTAAACTGGGGAATTTCAAGGCCTGCTTGCTTCACGAGATGGGCTAATTCCTCATCTGAATAAGGCTCTAAACTAGCTCGATAGGCTAATATCTCCTCATGAGGTGTCTCTCCACCTAGATGGTAGCCTTCTAAGAGACTCTGGACATAAAGCCCTGTTCCACCAGCAATAATGGCTAGCTTGCCACGGCTTTGAATATCCTTAATAGCCTTCTTAGCTTCTGAAACAAAATCAAAAGCCGAGTAAAACTCGGTCACCTCTCTGACATCAATCAAATGATGAGGAACTGCAGCTTGCTCCTCTGGGCTAGCCTTGGCCGTACCAATATCCAACCCTCTGTATACTTGCTGACTGTCACCACTGACGATTTCTCCACCAAAGCGCTTGGCCACTTCAATAGCAAGGGCTGTTTTCCCAACAGCAGTCGGTCCAACAATCACAATTATTTTTGTTTTCATCTTTTTTCCTTGAAAAATTTCCATTTTTTCGTTACTATTATTATATCACAAAAAGGTCAGTCAGAAAAATGCTACCACTTAAGGAGTCTGGCTGATCGGGAAGATAAAGGAGGAAGACTCATGGCTAAAGGATTCGCTAAAGGTCTTGTAACAGGTGTCGCAGGAACTGTCGCTGCCGTTGCAGGTGCAGTATACGCAATTAAAAAGAAAGTGATTGAGCCAGAAGAGCAAAAAGCAGCTTTCATCGAAGAAAACCGTAAAAAAGCAGCTCGCCGTCGCGTATCACATTAAGCAACAAAAGAAGTTGAGAAATCTCAACTTCTTTTTATTTTCTTTTATATTCAATGAAAATCAGAGAGCAAACTAGAAAGCTAGCCGCAGGTTGCTCAAAGCACTGCTTTGAGGTTGTAGATAAGACTGACGAAGTTAGTTACATATATCTACGGTAAGGCGACGCTGACGTGGTTTGAAGAGATTTTCGAAGAGTATTAAATAGCTAGGTCAAACTTCAGCTGTGGCTTAACTGGATCATAGTCAACCAACTCAAAGTCCTCCGCTTTGATATCAAAGAAATTGGTCCCATCAGGAACATTTAAAACCAAGCGTGGTTGGCAATTTGACGGCTCACGGCGGAGCAATTCCTCTGCTTGTTCAAACTGATTATCATAGATATGGAGGTTGTTGATAAAATAGAAAAACTTCCCAACCTTCCAGCCAAAATGCTTGGCAATCATCATTTGAAGAGCTACGTACTGCATAGCATTGATGTGGTGGGCCACCAGCATATCATTCGAGCGCTGAGTCAAGGTCGCATCCAGATAGATTTCCCCATCAACGCGACGAACATCAAACATGGTCTGAAAGGCGCATGGAAGGAGGCCGTCCGTCTCCTCAAAAGCTTGGTAATCCCAGAGTGAGATGATATTGCGACGATTCCAAGGATTGGCTTCCAACTGCTTGAGAATCTTATTAATGATATCGTGTTTCTTAACGACCGCCCCGTAGCGCTCACCGATGGTTCCCGTATCTCCCACTTCCCAGTCATTCCAGTAGTGAACATTGTACTTGTCATTGAGAACATCTAGGCTATTAGACTGATCTTGGTAAATCCAGAGTACTTCCTTGATGGCAGATTTGATAGCTATAGGACGCAAGGTTGTGATGGGAAATTCGCCCTTAGACAAATCATACTCGGCAAAGGCACCCGTTACGTACTTGGAGTTGGCAACAGTCCCATCCTTGTACTTGGGACGAGCCTGCTCAGAAAAGACACCGTCTTTGAGGATTCGTTCAATATTTTTTTTAAAAATCGTATCAGCTTTTGTCATTTACTCTCACCTCATTTATAGTCTTAACTAGTATAGCATAAAAAAAGAAAGGAGGAAAATCACTAGCTTTAAAGTAGTGTTTTTCTCCTTTTATGATCTTATTGCAATACAAGTGATGCTGCTCCGATTACTCCAGCGTCATTTCCTAGAGTTGCAAGAGCCAATTTTGTAGATGTGCGTACTTGTGGGAAGGTATTTTCGTCATAAACCTTTTGAACACCTTGTAGAAGGAATTCTCCCGCAGCTGACACCCCACCACCGATAACGATTGTTGAAGGGTTGAGGATTGAACCGATGTTAGCACAAGCGATTCCCAAGTAACGTGAGAAGTTTCGGTAAACGATCAAGGCAAGGTCATCCCCTTCTTTTGCAAGGTCAAAGACAGTTTTAGCAGTTACTTCTTCACCGTCGTCAATCAAGCGTTTCAAGGCTGCATCGCCTTCGTATTCATCTGCATAGCGACGAGTCAAGTTAACAATCCCTGTTGCTGAAGCAACTGTCTCAAGACAGCCTTTTTTACCACAGGTACATGCGATCGGTTGGTCAAAGTCAACAGTGATATGACCAAGCTCTCCTGCTGCACCAGCAACACCGTGAAGCAATTTGCCTTCTGCCACGATACCGCCACCAACACCTGTACCAAGTGTCATAAAGACAACGTCTGGTTGGTTTTCACCAGCACCCATCCAACGCTCACCAAGAGCAGCTACGTTGGCATCATTATCGATAAAGAATGGAATCCCCAAGGCTTTTTCAATCTTTTCTTTAATCGGTTGAAGGGTTTTCCAGTTTAGGTTGTAGGCACCGATAACAGTCCCTTTCTCACGGTCAACCACACCTGGTGATCCCATTCCAATACCTCGAAAATCCGTAGCTGACAATCCAAGCAAGTCCAAACGATGTTGAATAGACTCAATCATATCATCTACGATATGACTTCCCTCATCCAAAATGTTAGTCTTGATAGACCATTTTTCTTGGATTTCTCCCTCTTGAGTTAAAATTGCAAACTTGATAGATGTTCCACCAAGGTCAATCCCAATAATCTTTTGACTCATCGTCTTCTCCTTTTTAATTGAAAATGCTTACAGATATAGTATAACAAAAAGATTTTTACTATGCAAAGCTTTGCATGATAAAAGTTACATATAACAATTAATAACTATTTATCACCTAGTTTTTGAATGGCGTAGTTGGCTTCTTCTTTTGTAAATTGTCCATTCCAAGGAGAAGTTAGCCTCTCATAAATTTTTGTCTTTGATAAATTGGTCTTCTTTCGGTATTCTCTTGCTCGAATTAAGGCATTTGCTTTGTAATCTGCATTCAAGTGATCGATGGCATACTGCACTGCTGAACTTGAAAAACCATGCCACGTTAATTGGTCATAGAGAGCTTTTTTTGACATATGTACAGACGAATTATAGCTTTTCGCTTTACTTAAAGCAGCATTGTACGGGTTCCCATCTGCCGGTTTTGGTTGCCGCACACCATCGTATCCTACATAGTAACGGCCACCATCTACCCATTTATTCGTCACCATATAACCATCAGAATCGACATAGTAACGGCCACCATCTACCCATTCATTCTTGGCCATCTTTCCATCTGATTTGAGATAATATTTACCTACCCATTTATTGCGAGCAGAGCTTCCTTCTGCTGTTAGATAATAATATGAATCATAGTTTTTATCATAAATCCAGTCACTTTTAACCATTTTTCCATCAGAATCAACATAATAACGACCACCATCTACCCATTCATTTTTAGCTCTCTTTCCATCTGATTTGATGTAGTAATTTCCTACCCAGCCAGACTGAACTTTAGATTGTGATTTATCCTGTTTAGGAGTTGTTTCTTTAGCTTTTTCAGCCGGTTTTGGTGCTGGTGTTTTTGGTTTCTCAGCAGGTTTTTGTGCTGGTGTTTTCGGTTTCTCAGCAGGTTTTTGAGCTGGTGTTTTTGGTTTCTCAGCAGGTTTCTCAGCAGGTTTCGGTGCTGGCGTTTTCGGTTTCTCAGCTGGTTTTGGTGCTGGCTTTGGAGCTGGTTTTGGCGCTGGTTTTGGTTGCCACACACCATCGTCTCCTACATAATAACGACCACCATCTACCCATTCATTTTTGGCCATCTTACCATCTGATTTAAGATAGTAATTACCTACCCATTTGTTGCGAGCGTAGCTGCCTTCTGCTGTTAGATAATAATAGGATCCATAGTTTTTGTCATAAATCCACTCAGCTTTAGCCATCTTACCATCTGATTTAAGATAGTAATTGCCTACCCATGTGTTGCGAGCGTAGCTGCCTTCTCCTGTTAAATAATAGTATGACCCATAGTTATTGTCATAAATCCATTCATTTTTAGCTCTTTTCCCGTCTGATTTTAGATAGTAATTACCTACCCATGCGTTTCGAGCGTAGCTACCTTCTGCGGTTAGATAATAATAGGATCCATAGTTTTTATCATAAATCCATTCACTCTTAGCCATTTTACCATCTGATTTAAGATAGTAATTGCCTACCCAAGCATTTTGGATATAGTTTCCCGAAGCATTTAGATAGAAATAAGAATTAGCTTTTTTATCAAAAATCCACTTATTAGTAACTTTAGTACCATTTTCATAGTACGATGAGCCTACCCAACCAGACTGAGCTGTAGATTTGGACTTATCCTCTTTAGGACTTGTATTTTTAGGTTTCTCAGCAGGGTTTTGCGCTGGTGTTTTTGGTTTCTCAGCAGGATTTTGCGCTGGTGTTTTTGGTTTCTCAGCAGGATTTTGCGCTGGTGTTTTTGATTTCTCAGCTTGATTCGACGTCGAAGTTGTATTCTCTTTTACAACCTTACCGTTTTTCGAAACATCCTTTTCTTGAGCAGAAACATGCTGAGCCGAAAAAGGAAAGTCTCCAGTTGTATCCGCAAATGAAATAAGTCCCAGTGTTGCAGTTGCTAAGCTGGTTACTAAAATTTTTTTTGATTTTTTCATAAAAATCTCCATTATTTTTATTGATTTATACTTATAGTATACCATATATTTAATTTTGCTTTCAAATCAAATATTAAATATTAACAAATAAATCTAAAAATTAATTAAAAAATTCATAATCATATCACTTCCAACTCATACAAGCCTCTGACCGCGTTACAGCCATAGATAGTTTCCGCTTGGTCCAAGTCTGGCACAGTCAAGACTTTTTCCTCTACCTGTCCTGTTTCTAGCAAATGCTGACGGTAAATTCCTGGCAAAATCCCTAGACTGATAGGCGGTGTGTAGAGCTTACCATTAATTTTTAAGACCAGATTTCCAATAGAGGTCTCAAGCAATTCTCCTGCTGCATTATGGTAAATGATTTCCTGTTCCCCTAGACTTAAGTGCGGTCTATGAGTTGTTTTAAAGTAGGTAAATGGGGTTTGCAAATCAGCTTCCTGAAGGCAAAGTTGAGCCTGGCGGAAAGCTGGACTAAGGGGTTCAAGTACTTGGCGACTGAGTTCTATCTCTCCAGATTTGCTGAGGATTATTCGCAAACGGTAGTCTTGGTGGGAATCACAGGCCTGACACTCCATCTCTATCTTTTGTCTCAAGTCTTCCGGATCAAAAGGAAAGGCAAAATAACGACTCGCCTTTGTCAGTCTTTCCAGATGTTGATCTTCAAATGGTAAACGCTTCTGGCTGATTTTCCCAGTTGTAATCAGTTTGAAACGAGCTTGTTTACGATAGAGAACAGCCGCCTTTTGATGAACTTCACGGTATTCAGACTCCCAGGTGCTATCCCAAGTAATCCCGCCTCCAACTCCATAGATGGCTTGACCCTTGTAGAGTTGAATAGTTCGAATGGCGACATTAAAAATCCGGCGCCCATTTGGAAGCAAGAGACCAATCGTTCCGCAGTAGACTCCTCTGGGTTGTGGCTCCAAGTCCTTGATGATTTCCATGGTCGCAATTTTGGGAGCTCCCGTTATGGATCCACATGGAAAGAGCGAACGGAAGATTTCAACTAGGTCAACATCCGGTCGTAACTGACTCTTGATGGTCGACGTCATCTGCCAAACAGTCGAATACTGCTCCACTTGGCACAGACGCTCCACATGCTCACTTCCAACTTCAGAAATACGGTTCATATCATTTCGCAAGAGATCTACAATCATCATATTTTCAGAGTGATTTTTAGGATCCTGCTCCAACCAGCTAGCTTGGGCAAGGTCTTCTTGGTCAGTCACTCCCCGATGGGTTGTTCCTTTCATCGGACGAGTCGTTAATTCTCGGTCATTTTGCTCAAAAAAGAGCTCTGGGCTCATGGAAATCACTGCCATCTCATCATGTTCAACATAGGCATTGTAGCCCGCCTCCTGCTCTACCACCATGCGATTGTAAATGGCAAAAGGATTGGCACTTAAATCTTGCTTGAGTTGGACGGTATAGTTGACCTGATAGGTGTCCCCCTGACGCAAATGATGGTGAATCTGGGAAATAGCTTTTTCATAGTCCTCTGCAGATGTTTGTTCCCGCCACTTTGAAGGCAGATCTACTTCCTCATAAGTCAAAGGAATAGGGGATGTTTCCACACTATCGTGAACGGTAAAGTAAAGCAAATACTCGCCCAGTAAAGGAAGCTTGTGAACTGCTAATTTTTCCTCAAAAGCAGGTGCAGCCTCGTAACTGACATAGCCCACCACATAATAGCCTTGTTCTTGGTAGCTTTCCACTTGTGCCAGCAAGTCTGCTACTTCTGCTAAATCTCTCGTTTTTAACTCTTTGATCGGCTGGGTAAAGGTGTATCTCTCCCCCAAAGCCCTAAAATCAATCACTGTTTTTCTATGCATATCTTAAGTATAGCACAAAATAGCCGACCTAGAACAGCTAAATCCAGCTTTGTTTACTGATTTCTATAACGGAAAAATCTTCTCTAAGTTTTTTTTCTACTTTTTGACAATTCTCCATCAGATAGCACCCCTTCTTCTTTTAAAAATTGGTCTTATTTGGAGCACTTTACACAAAAGTTCAACAAAAACAGAGAGAGTCTTGGTTGCTATACCCTCACTCTCTCTGTTTTTTACTGTTCAGAAATTAAAAATTGATTTGAAGTTTTAATGATGCCTACCGTTTCTTTGACATCTAAATCATCCGTGTACAGAAAATGATGTTTCTCACTATTTTTAGCTAAGAATTCATTTCTTGCTTGGATTGATAAATCGCCTGTTCTCTCAATTTCTTTTCGAGAAGAATCCCTATCTTTCAAGGTTTCTTCTTTGGCCATTAGGACACAATATTTTAGCTTAATTCGTTTTTCTTTTAAGAAGGCTGCAATTTTCTTCAGTTGCTCTTCAAATATGACATACTCTATCACAACAGTAATGCCACGATCCAAGAAATTATTGGTCAGACTGATGATATTATCCCAGAACAAATCCATGTAAAATCCATCATCTTCCCAAGGAGCTACGAGTCCTCCTTTAATCATTAAGTAAATCATATCCCCCTCTATAACTGCACTTTTGTCAAAAGAATAGGCTAACTCTTTGCTGACAGTGCTCTTTCCAACACCTGGGGGACCCGAAATGATATAAACACAATTTTCCACTTTAACCTCTATATACTTGAAATGTCTCTCTAACTTAGGATCATTCTCCGCACACTTATGACTTTCTTATGAAGTCTTCAGGATAATGCGCACGCGCACCTCCGATTAGTTTGGGACGACTTGCAAGAGCCGTTACATGGGCATGCCCAATTTCTCTCAAAAGAGGGCGAATCGGAACCTGAACATGCTTAACATGCATGCCAATTGCAGTGTCTCCGATATCTAATCCAGCATGGGCCTTGATAAATTCGACCTCAACTGGATCCTGCATAAACTTGAAGGCTGCCAACTGACTTGAACCTCCTGCATGAAGAGTCGGAAGGACACTGACGATTTCAAGACCAAACTGCTCTGCCAGCTGACGTTCAACAACGAGGGCTCGATTGACATGTTCACAACCTTGAACAGCTAGATGAATTCCTTTTTCCTCTAGGATATCTAGGATGGTCTTCACAATGATTTCCCCAATTTCTTGACTGGATTCCTTACCAATCTGACCACCTATCACTTCACTAGAAGAAAGGCCCAAAACAAAGATAGTTCCTTGCTTCAAATTAGCCTTTTCTAATACATCTTCTACAATCTGGCTTGTTGCTCTTTGAATGTCTTTTTCCTTCATACTTGATACCCCTTTTGTCACTATCTATCATATCTTTTTTTACTGATTTTATCAAGGCCAACTAATCATTCTGATTTTTAAAAGCAAAACTCCCAGAATTGACTGGGAGCTAACTTATTTCTATTTTATTAATGTATATTTCAACCGTCGTCCCTTTTTCGGGTGCAGAATCAATCTTCATCTGGTAATTGTCTCCAAAATGAAGTTTGAGTCGTTGGTTGACATTTTGAAGGCCAACTCCCCCACGTTTGAGCTGACTTTGACTGCTATCACCAGGATTTTGGAAGCCAACACCATCATCCTCAATGCGGATGACAACCCCTGTATCCTGTCTCTGAACAGAAACTTTAATATAGCCCTGACCTTCCTTCTCCTTAATACCATGGTAAAGGGCATTTTCTACAAGAGGTTGCAACACCAGTTTAGGCAAGACTAAATTATCAAAGTCAGGTTCTTCATCAATCTCATACTCCAGCTTATCACCATAGCGTTGTTTCTGGATAAAGAGGTACTGGCGGACATGGTTGATTTCATCAGAAAGAGAAATCAAATCCTTTCCTTGATTGAGCGCCAAGCGGAAATAGGTTGCCAAGGACTTGGTCACCTGAACCACTCGCTGACTATCCTGAAATTCAGCCATCCAGATGATAGTGTCCAAAGTATTATAGAGGAAATGGGGGTTAATCTGGCTCGACAGTGCTTGAAGTTCATACTGCCGGGTTGCCTCTTCCTGCCTGCGCACATCTGCCATCAACTGATCAATCTGATCCAACATGGCATTGAACTGACGAGTCACTTCTCTCAGTTCATAGGCGCCAGCTTCCTTAGCACGAAGATTTTGTGTACCAGAAGCAATTTCCAGCATGGTTTCTCTTAGGTCCTTCAAAGGAGCAATCCAGCGTTTGAGACTGAACCACACCAAGCAGAGACAGGCAAGAAGAGATAAGGCACTAGCACCAAGCAAGGTCCACATGAGTTGACTCCGAACCTGGTCTAACTTCTCCAACGAAGACACACCTATAACCGTCCAATCAGTACCTGCAATCTTTTCCTGACTGACGTAGGATTGGTGATCCAGCGTATATCCCTGCCCCGTCTCGATGTAGGGTTTCATGGCCTCCATTTCACTCGCTGAGCTATAGACAGTACGTTTAGGATGGTAGACAAATTCATGGTTTTCATTAATGATAAAGGCAAAGCCCTGCTGGCCCAACTGGAGTTGGTTGAGATAGGCTTCCAGAGTTTCGTAGGAAATATCCAAACGAAGTACACCAAGATTGGATCCCTTTGTATCGACAAGTTCCTGAGTGACAGAAATGACCCACTGACTATCTGATTTACGAGCTGGGGTTAAAACTGGCTTAGCTCCCTGATGAATAGCCTTTTGGTACCAATCCTCAGCCATCATATCTGAGGAAGTTTTCATCTGCACACTATCATCTGTAGAAATGACCTGACCGGATTTGGTGACCAGTACCACCGTTTTCAAGTCCTGATCTGCCTTTAAGATAGTCAAAAACAGATCTCGGATTCCTTTGACCTGGTCTTGGTTAGGGTTCTCAGCATAGGCTAAGACATCCTTTTGCTGGGTCAAACTGGTAGAGGTGGTTTCTAATTTTTTGATATAAGACTGAATAAAGTGGCTAGTTTGGCTAATGGTCGTTTGGCTATTGCCCTCAATAGTGGCCTCAATAGCTGATGAACTAGATTGATAATAGAAAGTCCCGACCACAGCTAGGAGAATGAGAAAGACCAGAAAGATGGAAATAACCATTCTTACTAGGAGAGAAGAACGCTTCATCGATCTTCTCCCTTCTTAAACTGACGAGGTGTCACACCTGCAATCTGTTTAAAACGTTGGGTAAAGTAGTTCATATCCTCAAAACCAACCTTTTCGGCTATCTCATAAATCTTTAAATCCGTGGTCAGAAGCAAGAGCTTGGCTTGTTTGACACGCTCTCTCACCAGGTAATCCTGAAAAGGCAGGCCCAACTCTTTCTTAATTAAGGAACTCAAATAAGTCGGACTAAAACCTAGGTCACTGGCCAAAGACTTCAAACTAAACTGACTGTCAGCTAGATGGGACTGGATTTTCTGAGCAATATTTCCCTCAAACTTATCGGTTAATAAATCTTGTAACTGCTCTTCTTTTTCTTCCTTGTCTAGTTTTTGCTTGATTTTCCCCAACATTTCCTCAATATCCTGACGCGAAAAGGGTTTGAGCAAGTAGTCATCTACACCGAGTTTGACAGCAGACAAGGCGTAATCAAAATCATCGTAACCTGTCAAAAAAACTAGGTGAACCTGAGGATAGGTTTCTCGGACCAGACTGGCCAACTGGATGCCATTTAGCTGAGGCATGTTGATATCGGTTAAAATGATATCTGGCACCTGTTTTTGAATCAAGCCCCAAGCCTGTCTTCCATTTTCAGCCTGACCGATGATTTCCATATCGTAGGCTGCTACATTGACCAGCTTGGTCAAACCTTGTCTTACCAGATATTCATCTTCTACGATTAAGATTGTGTAGGTCATGCTCCGCTCCTTTACCACTTACTAGTATCAGTATAGCAAAATTCTCCTCTAACTGCTTAGGAAAGACTTCTTAATCGACATAATCTAGTAAATAGGCATATCCTTTTTCTTCCATTTGGTCTTTGGGAATAAATCGGATAGAAAGACTATTGATACAGTAGCGCAAGCCCCCCTTGTCCTCTGGTCCATCCGTAAAGACATGGCCAAGGTGAGAATCTCCAACTCGGCTCCGCACTTCCATGCGCGTCATATTGTAAGACTTATCTTCCTTGTAGGTAGCAACATCTGGGCTGATTGGTTGGGTGAAACTAGGCCAGCCACAACCAGACTCAAACTTGTCCTTTGATGAAAAGAGAGGTTCGCCAGTGGCCACATCCACATAGATACCGGATTCAAATTTATCCCAGTAGCGGTTTGAAAAAGCTCGTTCTGTTTGATTTTTCTGGGTAACTGCGTACTCCTCAGGTGACAAGGTCTTTTTCAATTCCTCATCACTTGGTTTAGGATATTTGCTGGCATCAATGACGGGATAGGCGGCCTGATTGACATTGATATGACAGTAGCCATTTGGATTTTTCTTGAGGTAGTCTTGGTGGTAATCCTCAGCCACTACAAAATTCTTCAAGTTTTCCTTTTCAACTGCCAGAGGTTGGTCGTATTTCTTAGCCACCTCATCAAAGACTTGGTTGATTACTTCCAAATCCTTGTCATCTGTGTAATAAACGCCGGTACGATACTGGGTCCCCACATCATTTCCTTGTTTATTTTTGCTGGTTGGATTGATAATGCGGAAGTAATGAAGCAGGATTTCCTTGAGGGAAATTTGCTTGGCATCATAGGTGACATGGACAGTCTCCGCATGTCCTGTTTGATTGATCAATTCGTACTTGGTTGTTTCCCCTCTACCATTTGCATAGCCTGAAACGGCATCGGTTACTCCAGGCACGCGTGAGAAGTATTCCTCCACTCCCCAGAAACAACCTCCAGCTAGATAAATTTCGTGCAAGTCTGCGTCTTTACTCACTTCTGTTTTTTTCACTGTTTTTCCTCCTTGGCTAACTGACGCTTTCTCAATTTGCGAGCTATCTGTCTGCCCTGTATTTCGCATCAATAGAAAATAGAAACCGGTTATGGCTAGGAGAATGACCCCTGCCAAGACAAAAAGTTTTACTTTATCATTCATAGTCTTTCTCTACCCCATTTCTTTCAATTCTTTTAAAATCATATCCTTTTCCATAAAACCTGGTTGCGTTTTGACCAGCTTGCCTTCCTTGTCTATAAAGGCTTGAGTCGGGTAAGAACGAACACCATAACTTTCCAAAAGTTTGCCTGACGGATCAATTAAAACCGGTAAATTTTTATAATCTAATCCCTTGTACCAGTTCTTAAAGTCCGCTTCTGCTTGCTCCCCCTTGTGACCAGGAGAAACCACTGTCAAGACTACGTAGTCATCACCAGCATCCTTAGCAATTTCATCCGTATCTGGAAGACTGGCTAGACAGATGGAACACCAAGAAGCCCAGAATTTGAGATAGACTTTCTTGCCCTTGTAATCAGACAAGCGATAGGTCTTGCCATCTACTCCTGTTAGTTCAAAATCAGCAACCGCCTGACCTTTAGTCGCAGTTTGTAAGCTGACTTGTTCTGTTTTGGATTGCTCCTTCATAGTAGCTTCGTCTGACATATTTTTAGCCGAACAGGCTGCCAAGCAACAGATTGAGCCTACTCCAAGGAGACATGTTTGCCATTTTTTCATTTCTTTTTCCTCTCTATTCAAATAATGTAGTCAAAATGGAAGCATTTCCCAAAAGCACCAAGATTCCCATCACGATAATGAGGAAACCACCCACTTTTTTGAGGGTTCCGAGATAAGGATGGAGTTTTCGGAAATGTTT
>CAUVSV010000024.1:0-27928 GCA_963554735.1 Streptococcus oralis | reverse complement strand
AGACGAAAACGGTAGGTGAGGCTACCATAGGGATACGGATGACTACCGCAAAGCAGTGGAGACACTACTCGTTGGTCAACAGTCCTGGTCGCGAAGGCCAAGACTAAGCTCATTTCATTGCCCTATGGAGTTAAAGCTTGAACGAAAAACAGATAATTAGTTTTTTAATCCTGCCATTTTTATGGTAGGATTTTCTGCTGTTTTAAGAAAAAGAAAGGAGACAAACGATGCAAATTGACGATCATCCAGAACCGCACATACACAGCCAATCGCTGATTTGTGTCGTTCTGCCCTTATAAAGTGATTGGTCTCTGTGTATGAAATACATCATTCATACAGATAGGAGAAACCAATGAAAACTAAAAAAGAAAGATTAGCAGCAGCTATTCACACACCTTTAAACGAAACTCTATCTTTTTATAAGACAAGTCTAACAGGCTTGACTGAGGAGCAGGTGGAGAAAAATCGTGACCTATATGGCGAAAACACCATCACTAAGGGTCAAGAAGACAGTATACTCAAAAAGATTTACGAATCTATTATCAATCCATTTACAATCATCCTGCTGGTTATCGCTATGATCTCCATGGTGACCAACGTCTGGTTGGCGAAGCCTGGACAAGAAGATCCGACGACCTCTATCATCATCGTTGTTCTCGTTCTAATCTCTGGTGGCATACGCTTTGTCCAAGAATTACGGAGCGACAAGGCTGCGACCAATCTATCAAAAATGATTGTGAATACAGCCACAGTCATTCGTGAAGGCCAGAGTTTAGAGGTCGCAATTGAAGATTTGGTCGTTGGAGATATAGTAAAATTAAGTGCTGGGGACATGATTCCAGCAGACCTCATTTTAATTGAATCACGCGATTTCTTTGTCCAACAGTCTGGTTTGACAGGAGAAAGTGACTCAGTTGAAAAACTAGCCTTGTCAAAAATGAGTCAGTCAAACTTTGATAGTCTGCTAGAAGCAGAAGCGCTCGCCTTTATGGGAACCAATGTGATATCAGGAAGTGCCAAGGCTTTGATTCTAGCGGTCGGTGATGATACCATGATGGGAGAAATCGAGCAGACTCTCAATACCTATGACGAACCGACCTCTTTTGAACGGGAGATGAACAGTATCTCTTGGCTCTTAATCCGTTTGATGCTGGTCATGGTTCCCATCGTCTTTCTCTCCAATGGCTTGACGGATGGAGACTGGCTGGAAGCTGGCGTATTTGCACTGAGTGTTGGTGTTGGTTTGACACCTGAGATGCTTCCTATGATCATCACGGCTAGTCTAGCAAAAGGCTCCATTATCATGGCCAAGGAAAAAGTCGTCATCAAAAAACTCAATGCCATACAAGACCTAGGTGCTATTGATATCCTATGCACCGATAAAACCGGAACCCTTACCCAAGACGAAATTGTCCTTGAATATCCTTTGGATATACATGGAGATTTGGATTTGTCTGTGTTGAGACGGGCCTACCTCAATTCCTATTTTCAAACGGGATTGAAAAACTTGATGGACCGTGCCATTATCAGTAGAACTGAAAAAGAAGCTAAAGAACACGCTATTCTACAAAATTTGGATACTAGCTTCCAAAAAATAGACGAATTGCCCTTTGATTTTGAACGCAGACGGATGAGTGTCATCGTCAAGGATGAGAACGAAGTTGTTAGTTTGGTAACCAAGGGTGCTCTAGAGGAAATGCTTGCGATTTCAACCCATGTGGAATATCACGGTCAGATTAGCCCTCTGACGGATGATATCCGAGTGGAAATCTTAAAAGAAGTAGATCAACTCAATCAGCAAGGCTTGCGAGTCTTGGGAGTCGCTTATAAAACAGGTCTAAAAGAAGGTTTTGCTTACTCTGTTGAAGATGAAAAAGAGATGATTCTAACAGGATATCTTGCCTTTCTAGATCCACCAAAACCATCTGCAGCACCTGCTATCCAAGCTTTGTTAGAACACGGTGTTCAAACAAAGATCTTGACGGGGGACAATGAGAAGGTAACCCAAGCAGTATGCGAAAAAGTTGGTTTAGATGTTGATCAAATCTTGTTGGGTTCTGATATTGAAGCCATGACGGATGAAGAGTTGGCCCAAGCAGTTGAGAAAGTGACTGTCTTTGCCAAACTTTCTCCGGATCAAAAAGCACGAATCATTTTACAAATCAAATCGAATGGACATTGTGTCGGCTATATGGGAGATGGGATCAATGATGCCCCTTCGATGAAAGTAGCAGATGTGGGGATTTCTGTTGATACAGCAGTAGATATTGCCAAAGAAACGGCTGATGTCATTTTGCTAGATAAGGATTTGATGGTGCTTGAAAAAGGGCTGGTTGAAGGGCGTAAGGTCTACGCTAATATGACCAAATATATCAAGATGACGGTCAGCTCTAATTTCGGGAACATTTTCTCTCTGTTAGTGTCTGGTATCTTTTTACCTTTCCTTCCTATGGCTCCGATTCACTTGATTGTGTTGAACCTAGTCTATGATCTTTCTTGCATTGCCTTGCCATTTGATAATGTGGATGAAGACTTTTTGAAACATCCTCATAAGTGGGAAGCAAAGTCTATTACTCGCTTTATGATTTGGATAGGTCCGATTTCTTCTGCCTTTGATATTTTGACCTTTATCTTACTCTATTTTGTTATTGTCCCAATGGCGACAGGTCAAGCTTATGCTCACGGAGCAGAGTCGGCAACGGGCTTTATCATTTTGTTCCAGACAGGTTGGTTCATTGAATCCATGTGGTCCCAAACCATGGTTATCCATATGCTTCGTTCAGCAAAACTTCCTTTCTTACAAAGTCGTCCATCATGGTTTGTTCTTGGAACAACCTTGCTAGCAGCTAGTTTTGTGACCTTCCTTCCCTACTCTTCAATTGCTAGCCTGCTTCATTTAACCCCTTTGGAACCAATTTATTTCCTCTTTTTGCTTTTGATTATCGTTCTCTATATGATAAGTGTTACAGTTGTGAAACGATTGTATATCAAAAAATTTAAAAGTTGGTTATAAATTGATTTTGTCAAGAAAAAAGTACGAAAATCGCGAAAAAAGTTAATTTTTTTTAAAAATAGGTCGCAAGTCGGATGTTTTTTATGGTATAATAGATTAAACTGATAGTAACATGTAGCGAAAGGGGTAGGTACATGATCAAAATTTATACAGTCTCAAGTTGTACTAGCTGTAAAAAAGCGAAAACCTGGCTCAATGCCCACCAGTTAAGTTATAAAGAACAAAATCTCGGTAAAGAAGGAATTACAAGAGAAGAGTTATTAGATATTCTCACGAAAACAGATAATGGAATTGCCAGTATCGTTTCGTCAAAAAACCGCTACGCTAAGGCACTTGGAGTTGACATCGAGGATTTGAGTGTCAATGAAGTGCTCAACTTAATCATGGAAACACCACGGATCTTAAAGAGTCCGATTCTCGTTGACGAGAAGCGCCTACAAGTCGGCTATAAAGAAGATGATATCCGTGCCTTCTTGCCACGCTCTGTCCGTAATGTAGAAAATGCAGAAGCACGTCTACGTGCAGCTCTATAAAACATCAAGGCTGGGAGTGACTCCTAGCCTTGTTTGCTCTTTTGTTTTAAAATCATGTGAGGAATTATGAAAAAGTTACTAATTGCTAGTTTTGCTCTCCTCTTTTTGCTTGCGGGATGTGGGCAAAAAAAGGAAACCCCTGCTGCTTCTACAACAGCATCTGAACCTCTCCAATCCAACCTTCCCGTTTTGGACAATGCCGAAAAGAATACGGTTGTCACCAAGACCTTGCTGATGCCGAAGTCAGAAAATGGAACGCAGCAGATTCAGACCATTACTTATAAAGGCAATCAGTTTTTGACCTTGACCATCCAGCAAAAACGACCTGTCGGGGATGAACTCAAGACCTTTATCTCTGAAAATGGCCTAGAGGAGACGCAAAAAGCGCTTCTAGAAGCGGAAGAAAAGGATGAGACCATCCAAGAGGCACGCAAACTAGCAGGATTCAAACTGGAAACCAAGCTACTCAGCGAGACAGAAATCCAGACGACAACGACTTATGATTTTCAAGTATTGGATGTCAAAAAGGCATCTCAGCTGGAATATTTAAAAAATATCGGCCTTGAAAATCTCTTAAAAAACGAACCTAGCCAATATATTGCAGATAGAGTGGCAAATGGGGCGACAGAACAATAGAAAATCCAAATTAATAGACTGACTTATTTGTAGAACGTCAGGGAATGTGCTATAATAGTACTATTCTAAGGAAAGAGGGTGTTAGAATGGGATTTACTGAAGAAACTGTACGGTTTAAATTGGATGATTCCAATAAGAAAGAAATTAGCGAAACGTTGACAGACGTCTATGCTTCTTTGAATGACAAGGGCTACAATCCGATTAACCAGATCGTCGGTTATGTATTGAGTGGAGACCCTGCCTACGTTCCTCGTTATAACAATGCACGAAATCAAATCCGTAAGTATGAGCGTGATGAAATTGTTGAAGAATTGGTACGCTACTACCTTAAAGGACAAGGAGTCGATCTATAATCTATGAGAATTATGGGATTGGACGTTGGTTCAAAAACAGTGGGTGTTGCCATTAGCGACCCACTAGGCTTCACCGCTCAGGGACTTGAAATTATCCAGATTAATGAGGATCAGGGCCAGTTTGGTTTTGACCGTATCAAGGAATTGGTTGACAGCTATAAGGTAGAACGCTTTGTAGTAGGTTTGCCAAAAAACATGAACAATACCAGCGGTCCGCGGGTAGAAGCCAGTCAAGCCTATGGTGCCAAGCTAGAAGAACTCTTTGGTTTGCCAGTAGACTATCAGGATGAGCGTTTGACAACGGTCGCTGCGGAGCGTATGTTGATTGAACAAGCAGATATCAGCCGTAACAAACGCAAGAAAGTTATTGATAAGTTGGCTGCTCAGCTGATTTTGCAAAATTATTTAGATAGAAAATTTTAAGACAGAGGAGAAACTATGTCACACGATCACAACCATGACCACGAAGAACGTGAATTGATTACACTAGTAGATGAGCAAGGAAATGAAACCTTGTTTGAAATTCTTTTGACCATCGATGGGAAAGAAGAATTTGGTAAAAATTATGTTCTGCTAGTGCCAGTTAATGCAGAAGAAGATGAAAATGGTGAAGTTGAAATTCAAGCTTACTCATTCATCGAAAATGAAGACGGAACAGAAGGCGAATTGCAACCAATCCCAGAAGACTCAGAAGACGAATGGAACATGATTGAAGAAGTCTTCAACAGCTTTATGGAGGAGTAAAAATGTTCAGTGAACATTTTTACCCTTACGCTAAAAATAAAGACCGTAAGTAAGTCCAGTGGATGTTTTTAGCCCTGCGCCAGAAATTAGAAACGCAGGAACGTCCGGGGGATATTTTTACCCCAGTTCCTTTAAATAAGAGAGAACTGGTATGTCTGGGAGACTGTATCACCCCAACTCCTAGAAACTAGAAAGAGTTGGAACATCCAGTGGACGTTTTTAGCCCACGTTGAAATTCATAGTAGCTAGTGATTAGCTAACCAGGTAAGAGGTTGGGATTTTAGTCCTGACCTCACTTTTTATTTGTAATCATACTTTGATGCGGTAGTTGATTGGACTTTTGTTAAGGAGACATGTATGTTTGAAGTAGAAGAATGGCTTCATAGTCGGATTGGTTTAAACTTTAGATCTGGTCTTGGACGAATGCAGCGAGCAGTGGATTTGCTGGGGAATCCTGAGAGGACTTATCCTATTATCCACGTAACAGGGACTAATGGTAAAGGGTCAACTATTGCCTTCATGAGGGAGTTGTTTGTAGCTCATGGTAAAAAAGTTGGTACTTTTACCTCTCCTCATATCATCAGCATCCATGATCGAATCTGTATTAATGGACAGCCGATCGCGGAGGAAGACTTTGTCCGTATAGCTAACCAAGTCAAGGAGATGGAGAAAATTCTCTTAGAAACACATGATCAATTGTCTTTCTTTGAGTTGTTGACCTTGATTGCCTTGCTTTACTTTAAAGAGCAGGGAGTGGATCTAGTTCTGCTAGAAGTGGGGATTGGTGGTTTGCTTGACACAACGAATGTCGTAACAGGAGAGATTGCAGTTATTACTTCGATTGGGCTAGATCATCAGGAGACCTTGGGGGATAGTCTGGAGGAAATAGCCGAGCAGAAAGCTGGTATTTTCAAGGCTGGCAAGAAGGCAGTCATTGCTAAGCTCGCTCCAGAAGCTAAACTTGTCTGTCAAAAAAGAGCAAGAGAGTTAGCTGTTGAACTTTATCAAGCTGGGGGAGACTTCACCTTGAAAGCTGGGGATTTTTCAAGTAGTCTAGCTAGTTTTTCACAACTTGAAATCAGTTTGGAAGGTGCTTATCAGCAAGAAAATGCCGCCTTGGCTTTGGAAACTTTTCTTCTGTTTATGGCGTCAAGAGGTGAAAGGGTCGAAGAAGTGCTTGTCAGACGGGCCTTGCAAGAGACACATTGGGCAGGGCGATTGGAACGGATTCGCCCGCAAATCTACCTAGATGGGGCTCACAATCTTCCAGCCTTGACTCGTCTGGTCGAGTTTATCCAGGGGAAAATCCAGCAAGGTTACCAGGTTCGCATCCTTTTTGGAGCACTTAAACGCAAGGATTATCAGGGGATGCTAGGCTATCTATCTAAGCAGTTGCCTCAGGTAAAACTTAAGGTAACAGGCTTTGACTACCAAGGCTCTCTGGATGAAAAGGATGTGGCGGGTTATGATTTGATTCCTTCCTATGGCGACTTTATCAGAGAATTTGAAGATAAGGCCAATGGCCAGGACTTGCTTTTCGTGACGGGATCCCTCTACTTTATCTCGGAAGTCCGAGGGAGTTTGGTAGGAAGCGACGAGATTAGTTGACCTTATAGGTTTATGTTGCTATACTGTAGGTAGGAGGTATATCTGGAAACGATTCCAGCAAAACATTGGCACAAAAGAAAGGAAATCGCTATGAAAACGAAAACATTCACACTTTCTATTGCTTCCCTAGCAATTCTTAGTCTTTTAGCAGCTTGTGGACCTAAGGCACAAGCCCCTACCCAGCAATCTGCTCAGCAATCATCTACTCAACAAGAATCATCTTCTAGCGCTACGACAAGTGCTAGTCAACCACAGGCGTCCTCAAGTCAGGACACTACTGTAGCTCAACCTACGAATATCGATGGTACCTATACTGGAAAAGATGAGAATGACCAAATCACTCTTGTTGTAACAGGTAAAACTGGTACATGGACTGAGGTCGAGCCAGATGGAGATAAGGAAATCAAGCAAGTCAGCTTTGAGCCAGAAAATCAACGTGTCATTATCGGTGATGATGTCAAAATTTACACGGTTAATGGTAATCAATTGATTATTGATGATATGGACCGAGAGGCATCTGACCGAGTGGTATTAACTAAGCAATAATGATTAAGTAAAAGTTCCAATGAGATGAAAGCTATCTTTTTGGAGCTTTTTTCTTGAAAAAGTGGCTGGCTGTTCTTTACTAACTTTTTACTTAAAACGCTTACAAATATTTGTAAAACTTCTTATAAGGTCGTATACTTATAGTAAATAATCAAATAGCGCAAAGGCGCAGGAGGAAAAGCATATGGCTACATTTTACGTTCCGGCAGTTAACCTTATTGGTAAAGGTGTTGTAAATGAAGTAGGTCCGTATATCAAGGAACTGGGGTATAAGAAGGCCCTTTTGGTGACAGATAAGTTCATCGAAGGTAGTGATATTTTACCCAAAGTCCTAAAACCGTTAGATGCTAAAGGGATCGAATATGTGATTTTTAGCGATGTGGAGCCAAATCCGACTTGCAAGAACGTCACAGACGGAGTGGCTGCTTTGGAAGAGCATGGATGTGACTTCATCATCAGTCTTGGAGGAGGCTCACCTCAGGATGCAGCGAGCTGTATTTCCATCATCGCTACAAATGGTGGAAAACCACAGGACTACGAAGGTCTCCACAAGTCTGCTAAAAAAGGATTGCCAGTGGTTGCAATCAATACAACAGCTGGAACTTCTGCAGAAATCACCATCAACTATGTCATTACTGACGAAGAGCGCAAGGTCAAGATGGTAATGGTTGATAAGAACAGCCTTGCCCTTATCTCTGTCAATGATCCAGAACTCATGCTTTCAAAACCGAAAGGATTGACAGCAGCGACAGGTATGGATGCTCTTACTCACGCTGTCGAAGCCTTGGTAACACCAGGTGCTTATAATGTGACCAAGAAACTCTCTATCGGAGCGATTGAACTCATCAAGGAGTATCTTCCTCGTGCTGTGGCAAATGGCCAAGATATTGAAGCGCGTGAGGCGATGGTCAATGCCATCTTCCTCGGTGGTATGAGCTTTAACAATGCTGGTTTGGGCTATGTTCATTCTATGGCTCACCAACTCGGTGCGGTATATAACTTGCCGCATGGTGTCTGCTGTGCCATGCTTCTTCCAGTTGTAGAGCGTGAAAATGCCAAGCGTGTACCAGAAGCTTTCCGCAATGTAGCCAAGGCTTTGGGACTCCATGTGGAGGGGAAAACAGACCAAGAATGTGCTGACTATGCTATTGCTGAAATTGAAAAACTGTCTGAAACAGTAGGTATTCCGAAGAAACTCACTGAACTCGGTATACAAGAAAAAGACTTTGACTTTGACTACCTTTCTAAGAATGCTTTGATTGATGCATGTGCACCTGGAAATCCATTTATGCCAACTTTAGAAGAAACCATTGCTCTCTACAAAGAACTCTTCTAAGGATTAAGTAGAGTGGAAGCGACGTATTCCCCAACATATAAATAATATTGGAAAGAACTATCATTTTGGTAGTTCTTTTTTTAAAAATTTGCTATCCTAGACATATGAGAAAAATCAAAATTGATGTGGTTGTAGTACCTTTAAGTGGGCATCTCTTCCCAACCCTGAATCTACTCGCACCCTTGTTGAAGGATCCCTTGTATGAGATTCGATTATTTACAGGTCCGCAACGAAAAGCTGTCGCAGAGGAGATGGGATTTCAGGTGATTCCCATTTTAGAAAATTGTGTAGATGAGTTTGAGCGTGTAGCCAACAATGAAGGTCAATTAAACCTTTTTTCTGCTTATCGACAGTTGTCAGCTAGCCTTGATTTGATCAATGTGGTTTCAGATCAATTAGTGCAAGAGTGGCAGGGAAATCGACCGGATATTGTGATTGCGGACTTTATAACCCTCTCTGGAGGACTTGTAGCGGAACAGTTGAATATTCCCTGGATTACCACGATGGCGACACAGTTTGCCATTGAAACGACAGATGGACCGCCTTGTTTCTTTGGAGGAATGGGCAGTCCAAAAACATCTTTCCAATCTGCCCAGCAATGGCTAGGAAGAAAAGGGACCCGTTTAGGGAAACGAATCGTAAGCTTTTTATTGAGAGAACGATTGAAACGTTACGATTTTAAGCTTTACAATCAGAAAGGTCAGGAAACCATCTATTCACCCTATTCCATCTTGGGAATTGGGATGAAAGAGTTGGAGCTGAAAAGTGGTTTTCCAGATCACTACCTTTGGGTGGGACCTTTTGGCTCTTCGATTGAGAGGGCAGAAAATTATCCCCTCGATTTGTCTCCTTATGCAGGTTATAAGAAGGTCCTCGTATCTTGTGGGACTCAGCTAGCATGGGCTAAAGACAATCTCCTCTATCAGACACAACAATTGGCAGAAGCACATCCAGATTGCCACTTCTTTGTGACTCTGGGGTTTGGCGGACAAGACTTCCAATGTGAAGAGCTCATGGACAATGTTTCTGTGGTATCCTATCTTCCCTATAAGGAGTACATTTCTCAGATGGATTATGTGATTCATCATGGTGGTGCAGGTATTTTTTACCAGTGTATCATCTATGGTAAGCCTGCCTTGATTCTCCCCCATGACTATGATCAGTATGACTATGCAGTTCGTGGATTAGAGGCAGGGATTGCCTTGACTGCTAAACGAGAGGATACGGAAGCGATTGGACGCGCCTTTGATGAGTTGTTGGCTAGAGATGACTGGCCAGACTTAAACAAACTTAGTCGAGCAGCTCAAATCTATCAGCCAACAGAGATTCTGAAGAGCGAAATACATCGGCTCTTAGGGGACAAGGAGAAGTAAAGAATGAAGAAAGTATTGGTAACAGGTGCTACGGGCTTTCTAGGTAAGTATGTTGTTGAAGAGCTTAGTCAGCAGGGCTATCAGGTACGCGCTTTTGGACGCAATCGCAAGGTGGGTCAGTCTTTAGAAAACTCCTCTGTGGCATTTTTTCAGGGGGATTTGACCAAGCAAGAGAACTTGGCTCGGGCTTGTCAGGGGATGGACATGGTTGTGCATGCGGGTGCTCTTTCTACCGTTTGGGGGCCTTGGGAGGATTTCTACCAGACAAATGTCTTAGGGACCAAGTATGTTCTGGATGCTTGCCGAGAGGCTGGTATTCAGCGTTTGGTTTATGTGTCCTCGCCTAGCATCTATGCTGCGCCTCGAGATCAGCTAGCTATCAAAGAAAGTGCTGCGCCTCAGGACAATAATCTGAACAACTACATTCGTAGTAAGCTGGCTTCGGAGAAGCTGTTTAAGGATTATCCCGATGTTCCGAGTATTATCTTACGACCTCGTGGGCTTTTTGGGATTGGGGATACCAGTATTTTGCCCCGAGTTCTCAAACTCAGTCAGAAGATTGGCATTCCCTTGATAGGGGATGGTTGTCAGCTCATGGATATGACCTGTGTGGAAAATGTCGCTCTGGCAATTCGCTTGGCACTAGAGACCCCTCAAGCTAGTGGCGAAGTTTATAATATTACCAATGGGGAACCAAGAGCCTTTAAGGATTTGATAGAAGAAACCTTGAGAGGGTTGGGCTATCCAATAACATACAGAAAAGTGCCAGCTCCTCTTCTTTCAGTTATTGCTAGTAGTTTAGAGTTTCTGTATAAGGTCTTGAAACTCAAAGGTGAACCGCCTATGACACGCTATACCTATTATCTGCTCCGTTATAGTCAGACGTTGGACATCAGCAAGGCGGAGCGAGACTTGGGGTATCGCCCTCAAATCAGTATTTCGGAAGGGATTGAACAATATGTCCAAGATTATCGAAAGCATTGATTATTTCCCAGCAGGCTACTGTACCAGCTACACAGGTTTGCTATTTAAGGGAGTTAAGAATCAAAAGATGACCTTTCCAGCAGGTGTTTTTCTTATCAAACACAGGGACAAGGGCTATCTCCTCTATGACACAGGCTATCATTACGATATTAAGACCCGGCTTCGCTATGGTTTCTATCGGCTAGGAACGCCCGTTCAAATGACGGAGAAGGACCAGATTTCACGTTTGCTGGAAGCGAAGGGAATCAAACCAGAAGACATTAACTATGTTCTTCTATCACACCTACATCCAGATCATCTGGGAGGAGCTAGTTTCTTTCCTCGTGCAACCTTTATCTTGACAAAAGAAGTATATGAAGTCTACCAAAAACCCAAGTTTAAAGACTTGATTTTCAAGGAGTTTTTACCAGCTTCTTTTGAGAAAAATATAACCATTATCAGAGCTGACCAGCAAGTTTCAACTTTTCCCTATCGTCCGATTTGTGATCTTTTTGGAGATGGCAGTATCCTAGTAGCCTCTGTTGACGGGCATGCTAGGGGGCAAGCCTGTCTATATTTTCCAGACCTTAATCTCCTCATTGCAGCGGACCTCTGTTGGGGAATTGACCTCTTACCTTATACCAAGCAGATGCACCTGATTCCTTCCTTGGTCCAGGATAATAGGGCCGACTATATCAGGGGGACAGAGTTTTTGGAGGAAGTCTTAAAGGACGGTATCGAGGTAGTTGTTAGCCATGATCCTGTAGAAAGGATAGAGTCAATCTTACATGAAAAAAATAACCTTTCTTAAAACCTTTATCCAAACTCGATGGCTTCATCATTTCAAATCTCGAGAAGCTGTAGAAAACTATCAGAAAAAGCAATTAGCTAACTATATGGACTTTTTAAAGCGAGAGTCGCCCTACTTTAAAAATGGGGTTCCTAGCAACTTTGACCATATGGACAAGGCTTTTATGATGGAACATTTCAATGAGCTCAACACCCAAGGAGTGGATCGTGATGAAGCCTTATCCTTGGCTATTGAAAGCGAGAAGACCCGTGATTTCACTGAACTTAAAGGGGAAGTGGCCGTCGGTCTATCTTCAGGGACGTCTGGACATCGGGGGCTCTTTATCACAACAGAGAAAGAGCGAAGTATGTGGGCAGCGGCTATCTTGGCCAAGATGTTGCCAAAGGGTCAGCTTTTTGGGCACCGTATCGCCTTTTTCCTGAGAGCTGATAATGAACTCTATCAGACCATAAATACGGCGCTCATTCGTCTAGAGTATTTTGATATTTTCAAACATACAGATGAGCATATAGAGCGACTCAACAACTATCAACCAACGATTATTGTGGCACCAGCCTCAATGTTAATTGAATTGAGCAAGCGTCTCAAGGATGGAGAGTTAGCTATTCACCCACAAAAAATCGTTTCGGTGGCGGAAATCTTGGAAGATAGTGATAGGGGACGGATCGCAGAAGCCTTTTCTCTATCCGTTATTGACCAAGTTTATCAGGCGACAGAAGGTTTCCTAGCCTGCACTTGCTCAGCTGGCAATTTGCATCTCAACGAAGACATTATCTTTGTAGAAAAGCAGTATCTAGATGACAGCCGTTTTTATCCAGTGATTACGGACTTTAAACGAAGCAGTCAGCCTGTTTATCGCTACCAGCTCAATGATATCTTGGTTGAAAATCCGGAGCCTTGTCCCTGTGGCTCCTACTATACACGGATTGACAAGGTTGAAGGACGCTCTGACGACATCTTCTATTTTGAAGGACTGGATGGGGGGCAGGTAACAATCTATCCAGACTTTATCAGACGGTGCATCCTCTTTGTGGAGAATATAGGCGATTACCAAGTTAAGCAACATTCTGAGAAGGTAGTGGAAGTGTGCCTAAGCCAACGAGATGAGGACGTAGAGACAGCGATTTTAGCACAGTTCCAACTCTTGGCCCAGCAAAAAGAGTTCATAGTTCCTCAAATCCAATTTTCAGATTATCACTGGGATACTAGCCGTAAACTCAAACGTATCCAACGTTTATGAAAGGAAAAAAGACAATGACAGAAGTAAAAAGACATGTAGAAATTGCAGGTTATGGCATTTGCCTTCCAAAGCATACAGTTCAATTTAAAGACCAGACCCGTTATCGTGTAGTTGAAAATGAAGAAACGCAACTTGACTTGGCAGAAAGAGCTATCCAGCGTGCACTTGAACATGCAAATTTAGACATTAAAGATATCGATTGCCTTGTATCAGCTAGTGCAGTTGGTGTTCAGCCGATTCCTTGTACGGCTGCCTTGATTCATGAGCGCGTGGCAAAAGGACTCTCAATTCCAGCAATGGACATCAATACGACCTGTACCAGCTTTATTTCTGCTCTATCGACTATGTCCCACTTGATTGAGGCGGGCGAATACAATCGTGTCTTGATTGTGTCTAGTGAGGTTGGAAGTTTAGGGCTCAATCCCAAGCAAAAAGAAAGTTTTGAACTCTTTAGTGACGGGGCAGCAGCTTTTATTTTCCAAAAAAGTCATCAGGAAAAAGGGGTCATTGCTAGTCTCCAACGTACTTGGTCAGAAGGAGCTCACGATACGGAGATTCGTGGAGGTCTAACTTCTTTTCAACCAAAAGAGTACTCTGAAACGACTAAGACCAACTATATGTTTGACATGAAGGGAAAGAAAATCCTCCTCTTGTCTGCTCGTAAAATCCCAGTCATGTTTGAAGAGTTTCAAGAAAAAACACAGCTAGCCTTGGCAGACGTGGACTATATCATTCCTCACCAAGCTAGTCGCGCCCTTCCTTTGGTTATGGAAAAACTAGGTGTGGCTGAGGATCAGTACCTCAATCTCGTCACTGACTATGGAAATATGGTGTCAGTCTCTGTACCGTTTGGATTGGCTTATTCTTTGGAGCATGGACTTATCAAGGAGGGAGATGTCGTCTACCTTATGGGGACTGCAGCTGGTATGACAGTCAATATGTTGGCTCTGAAATTGTAATAATCATCTAAACACGGAACGACTGGAACTTGAGCAAGTGCAAAAGGTTGCCATCTACCCCTGAACTGAGGTATACTAGTAGAAACATTAGTTTATCAAGCAGTTAAGGAGAATGTTAGAAAAGAAAGGGGATGTATGACAGCTAGAAAAATGCAGCTACTCATGTCCAAATATGGTTTTAGTATTACCATCATGTTGGCAGAGTTGTTTATCGTCTTTGGTTTATTTCTCTATCTAGGGCAGATGGCTCCAATTATCTGGATTATCCTAGTCATTTTAGTGAGCTTAGCGACTATTGTATCGATTGTCAATCGGTCTATGAATCCTGAGAGTAAGGTAACATGGCTGTTAGTAGCCTTTGTGCCAGTTTTTGGCCCTTTGCTCTATATCATGTTTGGAGAACGCCGTTTATCTAAAAAAGAATTGAAGCAGCTAAAGCAGCTCCAATCAATGGTTGACCGAGAGGACAATAGCAGAGCTCTCCGTTTGGAGTTAAAAGAACAAGACAAGTCAGCTTACGGAGTTATCAAATCTCTCCTCAGCATGGACACGAATGCCGATGTCTATGATCGAACGGATACACAATTTTTTGCATCTGGTGAAAGCATGTGGCATCAGATGCTAGAGGATCTCAAGAAAGCTGAGAAATTTATCTTTCTTGAATACTATATCATCGAAGAAGGTTTGATGTGGAATAGTATTTTGGAGATTTTGGAAGAAAAGGCAGCTCAAGGAGTAGAGGTGAAGCTTCTCTATGATGATATTGGTTGTATGGCAACCTTGCCTGGAGATTACACCATCCAGCTTCGTGGTCGAGGGATTGAAGCCCACAAATTTAACAAGGTGATTCCACGTTTGACTGTTGCTTATAACAACCGTGATCACCGTAAAATCATGATTATCGATGGTCAATTTGCCTATACAGGTGGTATCAATCTGGCTGATGAGTATATCAACCATATCGAACGCTTTGGCTATTGGAAGGATAGCGGTATTCGTCTGGATGGACCAGCAGTTAAGGCTTTTACCAGACTCTTTTTATCTGCCTGGTACATCAACCGTGGGGAAATTAGCGACTTTGACCAATACCATCTCGAAAATCAGCCAAAAGATGGGATGGGGCTCTGTATTCCCTATAGTAGTGGACCAAAGCCCATCTACCGAGCCCAGGTTGGAAAAACGGTCTATCAAAATCTTATCAATCAAGCTACAGACTATGTTTATATCACGACACCCTATCTGATTGCTGACTATGATCTCACCGAAAGTATCAAAAATGCAGCGTTGAGAGGGGTAGATGTGCGAATCGTGACGCCGTGTATCCCAGATAAGAAGGTCATCCAATTGGTTACTCGCGGAGCCTATCCAGACTTGTTATCTGCAGGGGTTCGTATTTATGAGTACAGTCCGGGATTCCTTCATAGCAAGCAAATGCTGGTCGATGGAGAAGCAGCAACAGTTGGAACGATTAATTTTGACTATCGGAGCTTGCTCCACCACTATGAAAATGCCGTTTTGCTTTATAGAACGCAGTCTATCATCGATATTGAAAGGGACTTCGAAGAGATTTTTAAAGTTTCTCAAGAAATTTATCCCCACACTATCAAAACTAGCTGGTATCAAAGCCTCATCAAGGAAATTGTCCAGTTGTTTGCACCTATGCTCTAACTATCGACCAAGATCTAGCCCAAGGCTGGGTCTTTTTTGTCTTCTTACGAATAGATAAGTAAAGGAGAAAACCATGCTTAATCTAGAAGATGATGATTTTATCAGAGAGTATAGAAATAGTCGATTCCACCGTTTTCGTGAAATCGAACGCTTTGCGATTTTGGATAAGAAATTCAGCAAATATCAATCCCAAGCTGACATTCCTGTAAGATTTTGATATACTAAAACAGATAAACTTAGAGGAGAAATTGAATGAACGTATACAGGAAAATAGATGAGAAACAAGAAGAATCTCATTACCAAGACTGGTCAGTGCCAGAGAAACGAGAAGGAGCTCCGATTCCCTTTTTTAGTATCATGCTTTGGAGTTTAGTGGCCACAGCCATTTCGGTTGCCCTGCCTTTTATTTTTGGTTTAGTCAGTGCGCAACAAACTCAGGATCTCTATACCGGTTGGGCCTTGCATCAAAATGGTCAAATGTATACAGATTATTTTGGAACGAATGGATTGCTCTATTACTTGCTAACCTATCTTTCCCTAGGAAGTATTCTGCTTGCTTTGGTTGAGTGGTTGGCCTTGTTTGGAGCAGGTGTTTTTCTTTTTAAATCTGCGGATACTCTTGTCGGTCAAGAAAAAGAAGCGAAGCGAGTTGTCTTTATTTTATACTTGCTTGTAGCAGGCCTCGCTTTTGGTGGCGGTTATGCTCTCTTGCTAGCTCTGCCTTTCCTATTTTATTCATTGAGTATCGTTACAAATTATCTAGCTTTTCCAAAGGACGACAAAGGATTTGTACGAGTGGGGATGAGCCTTGCTCTCGCTTTCTTCCTTGCACCGCTTCCTACAACCTTGTTTGCGGCTGTACTGGCTCTAGGCATCATTGGTTTTAATCTAGGCAAAGGCCGCTTTGTTCACGGGTTATATCAGTTCTTTGCGTCAGCCTTAGGATTCTCACTCTTATTCTATCCTTTGGGCTACTATACAGTATGGACAGGAAGTTTTGGGGATGCTATTAGCCAGACCTTATATCCAGTAAATACTCTTAGCCTTTTTTCAAATTCGCATTTACTTGAAAATGTAGCCTTCTATGGTTTGCTTGCAGTGGGGCTGGGTTCCCTTAGTTTGCTCTTTACTGGTTTATTCCAGTCAAAACCAGCCAAGCAATATGCCTTATCGATTGCTGCTAGCTTGGGATTGTTGGTTTCTTTGGGAATCTTAAT
The DNA here is from genome assembly GCA_963554735.1 of Streptococcus oralis. GTDB lineage: Bacteria > Bacillota > Bacilli > Lactobacillales > Streptococcaceae > Streptococcus > Streptococcus oralis_CX. The sequence goes on along the minus strand of CAUVSV010000024.1, from coordinate 10,928 downwards.
TCTCTCAAATGAACCTGTCAACGGTACTCGTCTCGTTATCCTCCTTCCTTTCTTAGTCTTGCTCCTTCTGACAGGAATCAAGGATGATGTTTCGGAGGGAGGAAGTCGTCGTAGAAGACGTGAGAAAAAAGCCTCTTTTATTAAAGGGAATTTCTATCTACCACTGATTGCCCTTGCCTACCTTATTGCACTTCCTATCCTGAGTCGCTACCTTTCACATCCAGCGACTTATCAGGAGAGAGAACGTCTTGCTAGTGTGGTCAAACAGCAAACGAGTTCTGAGGATCGAGTCTATGCTTGGGATGATCGTCCAGATTTCTATCGTGCAAGTGAGCGCTTGGCGCCGACTTCTCTAGTGACACCAACACTCTATACTGCAAGCGACGAAAATAAAACCAAACTGATGAATGATCTAAAAGAAAATCAACCGAAGATGATTGTAGTCAATCAAAAAATGGCCTTGTGGTCGGATGTAGAGAGCTGGCTCAGCGAAAAATATGAGCTTGTTCAGACAGATACTAGCGAGTTCAAACTTTATAAATCTAAATAACAAAATCAATATCTTGTGGATTTTTAAAAATTTTAGGATTTTTGACACAAGATATTGATTTTTATTTTTAGAGTGGTATAATACTGAATATAAACTATTCAACAATATTTTAGAAAAGAGCATGGATATGATTGTATTAGAAGAAAAGCTTGCAACCGTTCCCACCTTGTTCGTTGAAAAACGAGATGGTAGACGAGTGGTGTTTGATGTAGACAAGATTGACAAGGCTCTCCACAAGGCGGCGGAAAAGGTTATGGACGTTACGCCTCTAGTAGAAAAACGCCTAAATGGTCTAGTTGAAAGAATCGTGACTGAAATTCACAGCCGCTTCCCTCAAGGTGTCAAGATTTATGAAATTCAAAATGTCGTAGAGCACGAACTCCTTGAAGCCAAAGAGTATGCACTAGCTGAGGAGTATATCACTTATCGGACACAAAGGGATTTTGAGCGCTCAAAAGCGACAGATATCAACTTTAGTATCCATAAACTTCTCAATAAAGATCAAGCAGTTGTCAATGAAAATGCCAATAAAGACAGCGATGTCTTCAACACCCAGCGTGATTTGACAGCAGGGATTGTTGGGAAGTCGATTGGGCTGCAAATGCTTCCTAAGCACGTAGCTAATGCTCACCAAAAAGGGGATATCCACTATCATGACTTGGACTACAGTCCCTACACTCCTATGACCAACTGCTGTTTGATTGATTTTAAAGGCATGCTAGAAAATGGTTTTAAGATTGGGAATGCAGAGGTAGAGAGTCCCAAGTCTATCCAGACTGCGACAGCTCAAATTTCTCAAATCATCGCTAACGTTGCTTCTAGCCAGTACGGGGGTTGCTCAGCTGACCGTATCGATGAAGTCTTGGCTCCGTATGCGGAGGAGAATTACCAAAAGCACCTCAAGGATGCGGAAGAGTGGGTCTTGCCCGAGAAACGGGAAGATTATGCTTGGAAGAAAACCCAAAAGGACATCTACGATGCCATGCAATCTCTTGAGTATGAAATCAATACCCTCTTCACTTCAAATGGACAAACACCTTTTACTTCACTAGGTTTTGGTCTAGGAACTAGTCGTTTTGAGCGGGAAATTCAAAAAGCTATCTTGACCATCCGAATCAAGGGGCTTGGTTCAGAACACCGCACAGCCATCTTTCCTAAACTCATCTTTACGCTGAAAAGAGGACTCAACTTAGAGGAAGGTTCACCTAACTACGACATCAAACAGTTGGCTCTTGAGTGTGCAACCAAGCGGATGTACCCAGATGTCTTGTCCTATGATAAGATTATCGAACTGACTGGTTCTTTCAAGGTTCCTATGGGTTGTCGCTCCTTCCTCCAAGGCTGGAAAGATGAAAATGGTGTTGAGGTCAATTCAGGTCGTATGAATCTAGGTGTTGTGACGGTTAATCTGCCTCGTATCGCCCTCGAGTCTGAAGGAGATCTGAATAAGTTTTGGGAAATCTTCAACGAGAGAATGAACATTGCGGAGGATGCTCTGGTTTATCGTGTCGAACGAACCAAGGAAGCAACACCAGCAAATGCCCCTATCCTTTATCAGTATGGAGCCTTCGGTCGCCGTCTCGGAAAAGAAGAAAGTGTTGACCAACTCTTTAAGAATCGCCGTGCGACAGTTTCGCTGGGCTACATCGGTTTGTACGAAGTGGCTACAGTCTTCTTTGGAAATAGCTGGGAAAGCAATCCTGAAGCCAAGGAATTCACATTGGATATTATTCGCGATATGAAACGTCGTGTGGAAGAGTGGTCTGACCAATATGGTTACCATTTCTCGATCTACTCCACACCGTCTGAAAGTCTGACAGATCGCTTCTGTCGCTTAGACACAGAGAAGTTTGGTTCTATTCCTGACATCACGGATAAGGAATACTACACCAACTCGTTCCACTACGATGTCCGGAAAAATCCAACGCCGTTTGAAAAATTAGACTTTGAGAAAGTTTATCCAGAAGTAGGTGCGTCAGGTGGTTTTATCCATTATTGTGAGTATCCAGTTCTTCAACAAAATCCTAAAGCCTTGGAAGCTGTTTGGGACTATGCCTATGACCGTGTCGGCTATCTAGGGACCAATACTCCTATTGATCGTTGCTACAAGTGTGACTTTGAAGGGGATTTTGAACCAACTGAGCGAGGATTTGCTTGTCCAAACTGTGGCAATAGCGACCCTAAAACAGTAGACGTGGTCAAACGTACGTGTGGTTATCTGGGAAATCCTCAAGCGCGTCCGATGGTTAATGGACGCCACAAGGAAATCGCTGCGCGTGTCAAACACATGAACGGTTCAACTATTAAAACAGCCGGACATGAAGTAACAAATTAGAAGGAAATGGAATGGGGAAATACCAATTAGACGATAAGGGACGTGCTCAAGTAACCCGTTATCATGAAAAACATTCGAAAGGTGGAGTAGGAAAAAAAGAACGCTTGCTCAACCTCAGAGAACAGTTTTTAAACAAGAACAAGAAAAAATAAAAGTGAGAGTCCGCTCTCGCTTTTCTCTTAATTGGAGGTAAAAATGATACTACGCAGACCAACATTGGCAGATAAAGAAACAGTTTTAGAGATGATGGCAGAGTTTGAACAGACTCAATCAGCCCACGATGGTGGGTTTTGGAACGCCAACAATTTTGTTTATGAAGAGTGGCTAGAAGAAAATCTTCAAGCGGAAGCGGGGCTCAATATTCCTGAAAACTGGGTTCCTGCTATCCAGCTGGTTAGTTTTGACGTAGCAGGCCAGGCTCTTGGCTTTCTCAACCTTCGTCTCCGATTAAATGACTACTTACTAGAAAATGGTGGCCATATCGGCTATTCCGTTCGCCCCTCTGAAAGAGGCAAAGGTTATGCCAAAGAAGCTCTCCGACAAGGTCTACAAGTTGCTAAGGGAAAGAATATTAAACGAGCTTTAGTGACTTGTAGCACAGAAAATCCAGCAAGCCGAGCTGTTATCTTAGCTAATGGTGGGGTGTTTGAGGATGTTCGCAATGGTGTAGAACGTTACTGGATAGATTTGGAGTAAAAGGATGACATGGAATACACCAAAACCAGGTGAATGGAAAAGTGAGGAACTTAGTAAAGGGCGGATCATTGATTATAAGGCCTTTAACTTTGTCGATGGAGAAGGTGTGCGCAACTCTCTCTATGTATCAGGTTGCATGTTTCACTGCGAGGGGTGCTATAATGTTGCGACTTGGTCTTTCAACGCAGGCATTCCCTATACGGCAGAATTAGAAGAACAAATCATGGAAGACCTTGCCCAACCCTATGTTCAAGGTTTGACCTTGCTAGGAGGAGAACCCTTTCTTAATACGGGAATCCTCTTACCTCTCGTTAAGCGCATTCGAAAGGAACTGCCAGACAAAGACATCTGGTCTTGGACGGGCTACACTTGGGAAGAAATGATGCTGGAGACTCCAGATAAACTGGAACTCTTATCATTGATTGACATCCTTGTCGATGGGCGGTATGATAAAAGCAAGCGCAATCTTATGCTCCAGTTTCGAGGGTCTTCTAATCAACGGATTATCGATGTGCAAAAATCTCTCAAAAGTGGGCAAGTAGTGATTTGGGACAAGCTTAATGACGGAAAAGAAAGCTACGAGCAGGTGAAGAGAGAATGAAGAATAAAGACCTGATAGAACAACTGGTTTCAGAGATAGAAACGGGAAAAGTTAGGACGCTGGGGATCTACGGTCATGGGGCTTCAGGTAAATCAACCTTTGCACAGGAATTATATCAAGCCCTAGATTCTACAAAAGTAAATTTACTAGAAACAGATCCCTATATCACATCAGAACGTCATCTGGTAGTACCAAAGCAAGCGCCAGATCAAAAGGTGACAGCTTGTCTCCCAGTGGCGCATGAACTGGCAAGTTTACAGAGAGATATTCTCGCCTTGCAGGCAGGTTTGGATGTCTTAACAATCGATGAACCGTGGAAGGCTAGTGAACTCTTGTCTGGAGCCAAGCCGATTCTGATTGTTGAAGGGATGTCTGTGGGCTTTCTGCCAAAGGAACTCTTTGACAAAACCATCTGTTTCTACACGGATGAGGAGACCGAATTAAAGAGGCGCTTAGCTCGAGATACGACTATCAGAAATCGTGATGCATCTTTTGTATTGGCTAGCCATCAGATGAGACGGGAGCAGTATCTGCAATACTATAGAGAAACCGAGTCTAAAGCGGACATTTTAGTAGATCAATCAGAAGATACATTCAAGGTCAAAATGACACATACTATATAGAAGAAAAGGTAGTTTTTTATAGATATAAATCCGTAATTTTGGAAAGATAAAAAGAGAAAACAGTTTCATCCTAAAAAAACGAAAAAAAGCTCACAAATCCCTTGCAATCGCAGGGGCTTTGTGTTATTCTATTATGGTGCTGTAAATTACAGCCTTAGCTTTGATGCAAGAGGTTGCGACACGCTCGGTTGCATTGCCACGCAACGCGCGTCGGTTTTCTTGTGGAGCTAGCCTATTATCTTAAATAGACGAAAAGGAGAAAAAGATGGCAAACAAAAAAATCCGTATCCGTTTGAAAGCTTACGAACACCGTACGCTTGACACAGCGGCTGCAAAAATCGTAGAATCAGCTACTCGTACAGGTGCACAAGTTGCGGGTCCAATCCCACTTCCAACTGAGCGCAGCCTCTACACAATCATTCGTGCGACTCACAAATACAAAGACTCTCGCGAACAATTTGAAATGCGTACACACAAACGTTTGATCGATATCGTTAACCCAACTCAAAAAACAGTTGATGCTTTGATGAAATTGGATCTTCCAAGTGGTGTAAACGTAGAAATCAAACTTTAATCTAAAATATAAAAGAGCAGAGGCTGGTGTTTCAATTTAATTGAACACGGGCTAAACTCGGTGTGAAAAAGATAAACTTCCTAGTGTCTGTTAGACACTGCGTCAGTTTCCTATTTTCACTTTGAGTTTGACGCCCTTTGTATCTTAGACTTGAGCATAAAAAACGCTCGTTAAAAACTTTTTGAATAAAAAATATAGAAAAGGAACTATTTTCTCATGACAAAAGGAATCTTAGGGAAAAAAGTGGGAATGACTCAAATCTTCACTGAAGCTGGCGAATTGATCCCTGTAACAGTTATTGAAGCAACTCCAAACGTTGTTCTTCAAGTTAAAACTGTTGAAACAGATGGATACAACGCTATCCAAGTTGGTTTCGATGACAAACGCGAAGTATTGAGCAACAAACCTGCTAAAGGACATGTAGCGAAAGCTAACACGGCTCCTAAGCGCTTCATTCGTGAATTCAAAAACGTTGAAGGCTTGGAAGTTGGTGCTGAAATCACAGTTGAAACATTCGCAGCTGGAGACGTTGTTGACGTAACTGGTACTTCTAAAGGTAAAGGTTTCCAAGGTGTTATCAAACGCCACGGACAATCACGTGGACCAATGGCTCACGGTTCTCGTTACCACCGTCGTCCAGGTTCTATGGGACCTGTTGCACCTAACCGCGTATTCAAAGGTAAAAACCTTGCAGGACGTATGGGTGGCGACCGCGTAACAATTCAAAACCTTGAAGTTGTACAAGTTGTTCCAGAAAAGAACGTTATCCTTATCAAAGGTAACGTACCAGGTGCTAAGAAATCTCTTATCACTATCAAATCAGCAGTTAAAGCTGGTAAATAATAAAGAAAGGGGAAATCAGTCACAATGGCAAACGTAACATTATTTGACCAAACTGGTAAAGAAGCTGGCCAAGTTGTTCTTAACGATGCAGTATTTGGTATCGAACCAAATGAATCAGTTGTGTTTGATGTGATCATCAGCCAACGCGCAAGCCTTCGTCAAGGAACACACGCTGTTAAAAACCGCTCTGCAGTATCAGGTGGTGGACGCAAACCATGGCGTCAAAAAGGAACTGGACGTGCTCGTCAAGGTTCTATCCGCTCACCACAATGGCGTGGTGGTGGTGTTGTCTTCGGACCAACTCCACGTTCATACGGCTACAAACTTCCACAAAAAGTTCGTCGCCTAGCTCTTAAATCAGTTTACTCTGAAAAAGTTGCTGAAAACAAATTCGTAGCTGTAGACGCTCTTTCATTTACAGCTCCAAAAACTGCTGAATTTGCAAAAGTTCTTGCAGCATTGAGCATCGATTCTAAAGTTCTTGTTATCCTTGAAGAAGGAAATGAATTCGCAGCTCTTTCAGCTCGTAACCTTCCAAATGTGAAAGTTGCAACAGCTACAACTGCAAGTGTTCTTGACATCGCAAATAGCGACAAACTTCTTGTCACACAAGCAGCTATCTCTAAAATCGAGGAGGTTCTTGCATAATGAATTTGTATGATGTTATCAAAAAACCTGTTATCACTGAAAGCTCAATGGCTCAACTTGAAGCAGGAAAATATGTATTTGAAGTTGACACTCGTGCACACAAACTTTTGATCAAGCAAGCTGTTGAAGCTGCTTTCGAAGGTGTTAAAGTTGCCAACGTTAACACAATCAACGTAAAACCAAAAGCAAAACGTGTTGGACGTTACACTGGTTTTACTAACAAAACTAAAAAAGCTATCATCACACTTACAGCTGATTCAAAAGCAATCGAGTTGTTCGCTGCTGAAGCTGAATAATCTAAGGAGGAAATATCGTGGGAATTCGTGTTTATAAACCAACAACAAACGGTCGCCGTAATATGACTTCTTTGGATTTCGCTGAAATCACTACCAGCACTCCAGAAAAATCTTTGCTTGTTTCTTTGAAGAGCAAGGCTGGTCGTAACAACAACGGTCGTATCACTGTTCGTCACCAAGGTGGCGGACACAAGCGTCACTACCGTTTGATTGACTTCAAGCGTAACAAAGACGCTGTTGAAGCAGTTGTAAAAACAATCGAGTATGATCCAAATCGTTCAGCAAACATCGCTTTGGTTCACTACACTGACGGTGTGAAGGCTTATATCATCGCTCCTAAAGGTCTTGAAGTTGGTCAACGTATCGTTTCAGGTCCTGAAGCAGATATCAAAGTCGGAAACGCTCTTCCACTTGCTAACATCCCAGTTGGTACTTTGATCCACAACATCGAGTTGAAACCTGGTCGTGGTGGAGAATTGGTACGTGCTGCTGGTGCTTCTGCTCAAGTATTGGGTCAAGAAGGTAAATACGTTCTTGTTCGTCTTCAATCTGGCGAAGTTCGTATGATTCTTGGAACTTGTCGTGCTACAGTTGGTGTTGTCGGAAACGAACAACATGGACTTGTAAACCTTGGTAAAGCAGGACGTAGCCGTTGGAAAGGTATCCGCCCAACAGTTCGTGGTTCTGTAATGAACCCTAACGATCACCCACACGGTGGTGGTGAAGGTAAAGCACCAGTTGGACGTAAAGCACCATCTACTCCATGGGGCAAACCTGCTCTTGGTCTTAAAACTCGTAACAAGAAAGCGAAATCTGACAAACTTATCGTTCGTCGTCGCAACGAGAAATAATAGTAAACTAGTCGCCTAAGCAACTAGGAAATCCGCCAGCTCGGTAGCGCTCCATGTGAGCGCAAGCCGCTGTGGTACAACATTTAAAGGAGAAAATATAAAAATGGGACGCAGTCTTAAAAAAGGACCTTTCGTCGATGAGCATTTGATGAAAAAAGTTGAAGCTCAAGCTAACGACGAAAAGAAAAAAGTTATCAAAACTTGGTCACGTCGTTCAACGATCTTCCCAAGTTTCATTGGTTACACTATTGCAGTTTATGACGGACGTAAACACGTACCTGTTTACATCCAAGAAGACATGGTAGGTCACAAACTTGGTGAATTTGCACCAACTCGTACTTACAAAGGTCACGCTGCAGACGACAAGAAAACACGTAGAAAATAAGGAGAACATAAATGGCAGAAATTACTTCAGCTAAAGCAATGGCTCGTACAGTACGTGTTTCACCTCGTAAATCACGTCTTGTTCTTGACAACATCCGTGGTAAAAGCGTAGCTGATGCTATTGCAATCTTGACATTCACACCAAACAAAGCTGCTGAAATCATCTTGAAAGTTTTGAATTCAGCTGTAGCTAACGCTGAAAACAACTTTGGTTTGGACAAAGCTAACTTGGTAGTATCTGAAGCATTCGCAAACGAAGGACCAACTATGAAACGTTTCCGTCCACGTGCGAAAGGTTCAGCTTCACCAATCAACAAACGTACAGCTCACATCACTGTGGCTGTTGCAGAAAAATAAGGAGGTAACATCGTGGGTCAAAAAGTACATCCAATTGGTATGCGTGTCGGCATCATCCGTGATTGGGATGCCAAATGGTATGCTGAAAAAGAATACGCGGATTACCTTCATGAAGATCTTGCAATCCGTAAATTCGTTCAAAAAGAACTTGCTGATGCAGCAGTTTCAACTATCGAAATTGAACGCGCAGTAAACAAAGTTAACGTTTCACTTCACACTGCTAAACCAGGTATGGTTATCGGTAAAGGTGGTGCTAACGTTGATGCACTCCGTGCAAAACTTAACAAATTGACTGGAAAACAAGTACACATCAACATCATCGAAATCAAACAACCTGATTTGGATGCTCACCTTGTAGGTGAAGGAATTGCTCGTCAATTGGAGCAACGTGTCGCTTTCCGTCGTGCACAAAAACAAGCAATCCAACGTGCAATGCGTGCTGGAGCTAAAGGAATCAAAACTCAAGTATCAGGTCGTTTGAACGGTGCAGATATCGCCCGTGCTGAAGGATACTCTGAAGGAACTGTTCCACTTCACACACTTCGTGCAGATATCGATTACGCTTGGGAAGAAGCAGATACTACATACGGTAAACTTGGTGTTAAAGTATGGATCTACCGTGGTGAAGTTCTTCCAGCTCGTAAAAACACTAAAGGAGGTAAATAACCAATGTTAGTACCTAAACGTGTTAAACACCGTCGTGAATTCCGTGGAAAAATGCGCGGTGAAGCAAAAGGTGGAAAAGAAGTAGCATTCGGTGAATACGGTCTTCAAGCAACAACTAGCCACTGGATCACTAACCGCCAAATCGAAGCTGCTCGTATCGCCATGACTCGTTACATGAAACGTGGTGGTAAAGTTTGGATTAAAATCTTCCCACACAAATCATACACTGCTAAAGCTATCGGTGTGCGTATGGGATCTGGTAAAGGGGCACCTGAAGGTTGGGTAGCACCAGTTAAACGTGGTAAAGTGATGTTCGAAATCGCTGGTGTATCTGAAGAAATTGCTCGCGAAGCGCTTCGTCTTGCAAGCCACAAATTGCCAGTTAAATGTAAATTCGTAAAACGTGAAGCAGAATAAGGAGAAGGCATGAAACTTAATGAAGTAAAAGAATTTGTTAAAGAACTTCGTGGTCTTTCTCAAGAAGAACTCGCGAAGCGCGAAAACGAATTGAAAAAAGAATTGTTTGAACTTCGTTTCCAAGCTGCTACTGGTCAATTGGAACAAACAGCTCGCTTGAAAGAAGTTAAAAAACAAATCGCTCGTATCAAAACAGTTCAATCTGAAGCGAAATAATAGACTAGGGAAGGAGAAATTTCAATGGAACGCAATAATCGTAAAGTTCTTGTTGGACGTGTTGTATCTGACAAAATGGACAAGACAATCACAGTTGTAGTTGAAACAAAACGTAACCACCCAGTCTATGGTAAACGTATTAACTACTCTAAGAAATACAAAGCACATGATGAAAACAATGTTGCCAAAGAAGGCGATATCGTACGTATCATGGAAACTCGTCCGCTTTCAGCTACAAAACGTTTCCGTCTTGTAGAAGTTGTTGAAGAAGCGGTCATCATCTAATCAAACCTGAAAGGAGAAAACTGAAATGATTCAAACAGAAACTCGTTTGAAAGTCGCAGACAACAGCGGTGCGCGCGAAATCTTGACTATCAAAGTTCTTGGTGGTTCAGGACGTAAATTTGCAAACATCGGTGATGTTATCGTGGCATCTGTAAAACAAGCTACTCCTGGTGGTGCGGTTAAAAAAGGTGACGTTGTAAAAGCTGTTATCGTTCGTACTAAATCAGGTGCTCGTCGTGCTGATGGTTCATACATCAAATTTGACGAAAACGCAGCAGTTATCATCCGTGAAGACAAAACTCCTCGCGGAACACGTATCTTTGGCCCAGTTGCACGTGAATTGCGTGAAGGTGGCTTCATGAAGATCGTGTCACTTGCTCCAGAAGTACTTTAATTGGTTGCTCAAAGAAAATTAAAACAAGTCTAGGAAGTAAGACGAAAGCATAACTTAAGTTAGGTGAGTTGAAACTGACGAAGGATTGCTTTGATTTTCGCAGAGCAAAAACAAACAAACTAGTCCCCTAGCTTCAGGCTAGGGTGCCCTTATGGGCGTAAGAAAAATCAAGGAGAAACCTAATGTTTGTAA
>CAUVSV010000023.1:0-28124 GCA_963554735.1 Streptococcus oralis | reverse complement strand
CCCAAGTATAAACGTATTTTAATCAAGTTATCAGGTGAAGCCCTTGCCGGTGAACGTGGCGTAGGGATTGATATCCAAACAGTTCAAACAATCGCAAAAGAGATTCAAGAAGTTCATAGCTTAGGTATCGAAATTGCCCTTGTTATTGGTGGAGGAAATCTCTGGCGTGGAGAACCTGCTGCAGAAGCAGGAATGGACCGCGTTCAGGCTGATTACACTGGAATGCTTGGGACCGTGATGAATGCTCTTGTGATGGCAGATTCATTGCAACAAGTTGGTGTCGATACGCGTGTACAAACAGCCATTGCCATGCAACAAGTGGCAGAACCTTATGTACGTGGACGTGCTCTTCGCCACCTTGAAAAAGGCCGTATTGTTATCTTTGGTGCTGGTATTGGTTCACCTTACTTCTCAACAGATACAACAGCAGCCCTTCGTGCAGCTGAAATCGAAGCGGATGCCATCCTTATGGCTAAAAATGGCGTAGACGGTGTTTACAATGCCGATCCTAAGAAAGACAAAACTGCCGTTAAGTTTGAAGAATTGACCCACCGTGACGTTATCAATAAAGGTCTTCGTATCATGGACTCAACTGCTTCAACCCTCTCTATGGACAACGACATTGACTTGGTTGTCTTTAACATGAACCAACCAGGCAACATCAAACGTGTCGTATTTGGTGAAAATATCGGAACAACTGTATCAAACAATATCGAAGAAAAGGAATAAGAAAATTATGGCTAATGCAATTGTAGAAAAAGCAAAAGAGAGAATGACCCAGTCTCACCAATCACTTGCTCGTGAATTTGGAGGTATCCGTGCCGGTCGTGCCAACGCAAGCTTGCTAGACCGTATCCACGTAGAATACTATGGAGTTGAAACTCCTCTTAACCAAATCGCTTCAATTACTATTCCAGAAGCGCGTGTCTTGTTGGTAACACCATTTGACAAGTCTTCATTGAAAGACATCGAACGTGCCTTGAACGCTTCTGATCTTGGTATTACACCAGCTAATGACGGTTCTGTGATCCGCTTGGTTATCCCAGCTCTTACAGAAGAAACTCGTCGTGACCTTGCCAAAGAAGTGAAGAAGGTCGGTGAAAATGCTAAAGTGGCTGTCCGCAATATCCGTCGTGATGCTATGGATGAAGCTAAGAAACAAGAAAAAGCAAAAGAAATCACTGAAGACGAATTGAAGACTCTTGAAAAAGATATTCAAAAAGTAACAGACGATGCTGTGAAACACATCGACGACATGACTGCCAATAAAGAAAAAGAAATCTTGGAAGTCTAAAAATAAACAGAAAAACTCAGTTGGCATTGCTGGCTGAGTTTTATTCGAAAGAAGGAAATATGAATACAAATCTTGCAAGTTTTATCGTTGGACTCATCATCGATGAAAATGACCGTTTTTACTTTGTGCAAAAGGATGGTCAGACCTATGCTCTTGCTAAAGAAGAAGGTCAACATACAGTAGGGGATACGGTCAAAGGTTTTGCCTACACGGATATGAAGCAAAAACTCCGCTTGACCACTCAAGAAGTTACTGCGACTCAGGACCAATTTGGTTGGGGAACCGTAACAGAAGTTCGAAAGGACTTGGGTGTCTTTGTCGATACCGGTCTACCTGATAAGGAAATCGTTGTGTCACTCGATATCCTCCCTGAGCTCAAGGAACTCTGGCCTAAGAAAGGTGATAAACTTTACATCCGTCTTGAAGTGGACAAGAAAGACCGAATCTGGGGACTTTTGGCGTATCAGGAAGACTTCCAACGTCTGGCTCGTCCTGCCTACAACAACATGCAGAACCAAAACTGGCCAGCCATTGTTTACCGTCTCAAGCTATCAGGGACCTTTGTCTATCTGCCAGAGAATAACATGCTTGGTTTCATTCACCCAAGTGAGCGCTACGCAGAGCCACGTTTGGGGCAAGTGTTAGATGCGCGTGTAATTGGTTTCCGTGAAGTGGATCGTACCTTGAACCTCTCCCTCAAACCACGTTCCTTTGAAATGTTGGAAAATGATGCCCAGATGATTTTGACCTACTTGGAAAGCAATGGCGGTTTCATGACCTTAAATGATAAGTCATCTCCTGAAGACATCAAGGCAACCTTTGGCATTTCTAAAGGTCAGTTCAAGAAAGCACTCGGTGGCTTGATGAAGGCTGGTAAAATCAAGCAAGATCAGTTTGGGACAGAGTTGATTTAAACCTTATAGACATGATAAAGAAACTTGAAGAAATGAGTTTAGAGGAACTCTGGCAACTTTTTCCTATTTTTCTAGTAGAGCATAAGTCAGAGTGGAAAGACTGGTATGAATCGGAAAAAACAAGTCTGAAAAAAATATTGGGTGCAAATGTTATTAAAAGAATAGAACATATCGGTAGCACTGCTATCCCTAATATTTGGGCCAAAAATATCGTTGATATTCTGCTAGAAGTAGGTAGAATAGAGGATTTAGCAAGAGTCAGGGATTTATTGGTGAAGAATGGTTGGCTAGTGATGTCGGAGAGTCCTAACAGGATTTCGCTAAATAAAGGCTATACAGAGCAGGGATTTGCTGAGAACGTTTTTCATCTACATTTGCGAATGACGGGAGATCATGACGAGATTTATTTTAGAGATTATCTCTGCCAGCATCCAGATATTGCCCAAGCGTATCAGGAATTAAAACTAAGTTTGTGGAAACAATTTGAACACAATCGAGACGCCTATACAGATGCGAAAACGGATTTTATAAACCATTACGTTTCAGAGGCTAAGTCCAGTAATTTTCAAGAATCAGAAAAGTGTCATCAAAAAACTCTTGATAGGAGAAAGAATTGAGAAAATCATTTTACACTTGGCTCATGACTGAGCGCAATCCTAAAAGTAATAGCCCCAAAGCCATCTTGGCAGACCTCGCTTTTGAGGAGTCAGCCTTCCCAAAACACACGGATGATTTTGATGAGGTGAGTCGCTTTTTGGAGGAGCATGCCAGCTTCTCTTTTAACCTAGGAGACTTTGACGCCATCTGGCAAGAATACTTAGAACACTAGAGACAATGAGATGAGGCTAGTATTTTATTGTTCTCTTTGCTATAATAAAAAGAAATAAACGGATTAGAGAGGTTCTTTATTTGAAGGAACATTCAATAGACATTCAACTAAGTCATCCAGATGACTTGTTTCATCTTTTTGGATCCAACGAGCGCCATCTTCGTTTGATGGAAGAAGAACTCGATGTGGTGATTCATGCTCGTACAGAGATTGTGCAGGTTATCGGAGAAGAGGCTGCCTGTGAGGAAGCCCGTCAGGTTATTCAGGCATTGATGGTCTTGGTGAATCGGGGTATGACCGTTGGCACGCCAGATGTGGTGACTGCGATTAGCATGGTCAAAAACGATGAAATTGACAAGTTTGTCGCCCTTTACGAAGAAGAAATTATCAAGGACAATACTGGGAAACCGATCCGTGTCAAAACCTTGGGTCAAAAGCTTTATGTGGACAGTGTCAAACAGCATGATGTGACCTTTGGAATCGGACCTGCAGGGACAGGGAAGACCTTTCTTGCAGTGACCTTGGCAGTAACTGCCCTTAAACGTGGGCAGGTCAAGCGGATTATCCTTACTCGTCCAGCAGTGGAAGCAGGTGAGAGTCTAGGATTTCTTCCAGGTGATCTCAAGGAGAAGGTGGATCCTTATCTTCGACCAGTTTACGATGCCTTGTATCAGATTCTCGGGAAAGACCAAACGACCCGTCTCATGGAGCGTGAAATTATCGAAATCGCGCCCCTTGCCTACATGCGTGGGCGGACCTTGGATGATGCCTTTGTCATTTTAGATGAGGCACAAAATACGACCATCATGCAGATGAAGATGTTCCTGACTCGTTTAGGCTTTAATTCGAAGATGATTGTCAATGGAGATATCAGTCAGATTGACCTGCCACGCAATGTTAAGTCCGGTTTGATTGATGCTCAAGAAAAGCTCAAGAATATTCACCAAATCGACTTTGTTCATTTTTCAGCCAAGGATGTGGTTCGCCATCCAGTTGTCGCTCAGATTATCCGAGCTTATGAACCAGCTTCAGTTAAAAATGAAGAAAAGAAGGAAGAAACAGAATAGCAAAAAAGCAGTTCAGATGTGAACTGCTTTTTTTTAATGAGTGTCTAGCTTTAAACAAGTTCGTCGATAGACGTGTGCTCTTTAGCGAGGCCTTGAGCAACTGGGAGGCTAGTTAAGTAACCTTGATAAGTGGTCACACCTTGACGCAAGCCCTCATCTTCAGCAATTGCTTGTGCGAATCCTTTGCCAGCAAGAGCTTCGATATAAGGAAGAGTGACATTGGTTAGGGCGATGGTTGAAGTACGGGCAACCGCACCAGGGATATTGGCAACGGCATAGTGGAGAACACCGTGTTTTTCATAGACGGGTTCATCGTGTGTTGTCACACGGTCAGCTGTCTCGATAACGCCACCTTGGTCAACGGCAACGTCAACAATGACAGAGCCTGGACGCATTTGTTTGACCATCTCTTCTGTCACCAATTTTGGTGCTTTGGCACCAGGGATGAGAACTGCACCAATCACCACATCAGCATCTCTCACACTTGCTTCGATGTTGAATGAATTAGACATAAGAGTTTGGATTTGGTTTCCAAAGACTTCTTCTAGAACTGAGAGACGCTTCGCACTGATATCTAAAATAGTCACTTGAGCACCAAGACCAAGGGCGATGCGGGTAGCATGTGTACCGACGACACCACCACCGATGATGGTTACTTTTCCTTTTGGAACACCTGGTACACCACCAAGTAGAACACCAGAGCCACCAGCTTGCTTAGTAAGGAAGTGGGCTCCGATTTGAACAGCCATACGACCTGCAACCTCACTCATAGGAACGAGGAGCGGTAGTTGTCCTTGATTGTCACGAACAGTTTCATAGGCAATTCCTGTTGTTTTGGCTGCTAACATAGCTTCTGCTAATTCTGGCGCAGCGGCCATGTGCAAGTAGGTGAAGAGAAGAAGATCGTCGCGCAGATAACCATATTCAGAAGCTAGTGGCTCTTTTACTTTCACGACTAACTCGGCAGCCCAGGCTTCAGCAGCAGTAGCGACAATCTCAGCTCCTTGCTTTTGATAGTCCGAATCAGTAAATCCTGAACCGAGACCAGCATTTGTTTCGATGAGGACGCGATGTCCACGGCTGACTAAACTGTGGACGCCAGCAGGAGTGAGGGCAACGCGGTTTTCGTTATTTTTAATTTCTTTTGGAATTCCGATTAACATAGAGATAACCTACCTTTCAATTGACGGGATTGTTTTAGTTGTCACATTCCAGTTCATAAATCAAAAATGTGATGGTTTTATTGTATATGAAACCGCTTCAAAAATCAAGAAAAACTTGTCATCCAAATTTATTTATGCTAGACTAGTGAGAATCAAACTCTAATGGAGGGAAAAGTATGGAATCAATATTTGTGAAATTTGCCCAGTATCCATCTATAGAAACGGAGCGTTTGTTGCTCCGACCTGTAACCTTGGACGATGCAGAAGCTATGTTTGAGTATGCCTCAGACAGAGAAAATACACGCTACACTTTTCCAACAAATCAAAGCTTAGAAGAAACCAAGAACAACATTGCTCAGTTCTACTTGGCTAATCCCTTGGGACGCTGGGGGATCGAGCTAAAAAGCAATGGTCAGTTTATTGGAACCATTGACTTGCACAAGATTGATCCTATTCTTAAGAAGGCAGCTATTGGTTACATTATCAACCAAAAGTATTGGAATCAAGGATTGACGACAGAAGCCAATCGTGCCGTGATTGAGCTGGCTTTTGAGAAGATTGGAATGCACAAGTTGACTGCCCTTCATGACAAAGACAATCCCGCATCAGGAAAGGTCATGGAGAAATCAGGTATGCGCTTTTCCCACGAAGAACCCTATGCCAGAATGGATAATAAAGAACCAGGACGAATCGTTACAAGAGTTCATTATGTCTTGACCAAGGAAGACTATTTTGCAAATAAATAAGCAGTTGAAAAGAAATTTTCAGCTGTTTTTTTCTTTCTCTTGCGAATAACTTAAGAGAGGAGAAAATATGGAAGCAATTATCGAGAAAATCAAAGAGTATAAAATCATTGTCATTTGTGCTATTTTAGGTTTGGCCTTGGGCGGATTTTTCCTACTAAAGCCAACTTCACAAACACCCGTCAAAGAAAAGAATTTGCAAGCTGAAGTCTCGGCCGTTTCAAAGGATTCATCGTCTGAAAAGGAAGTCAAGAAGGAAGAAAAGGAAGAGTCTGCTGAACAAGATCTGATCACAGTGGATGTCAAAGGTGCTGTTAAATCGCCAGGGATTTATGATTTACCAGTAGGGAGTCGTGTTCATGATGCTGTTCAGAAAGCTGGTGGATTGACAGAGGAAGCAGATAGTAAGTCGCTTAATCTCGCTCAGAAAGTCAGTGACGAGGCTCTTGTCTATGTTCCAACTAAGGGAGAAGAAGCGGCTAGTCAGCAGGCTGCCTCTGGAACGACTCCTTCGACAAGTAAAGAAAAGAAGGTCAATCTCAATAAAGCTAGTCTGGAAGAACTAAAGCAGGTCAAAGGCTTGGGAGGAAAACGAGCTCAGGATATTATCGACCATCGTGAGGCAAATGGCAAATTCAAGTCGGTAGATGAATTAAAGAAGGTCTCTGGCATTGGCGCTAAGACCATAGAAAAGCTAAAAGATTATGTCACAGTGGATTAAGAATTTCCCTATCCCCCTAATCTATCTGAGCTTTCTGTTACTCTGGCTTTACTATGCCATTTTTGGAGTGTCCTATCTCGCACTGCTAGGTTTTGTTTTTTTGCTCTTCTGCCTCTTTTTCCAATTTCCATGGAAATCTGCTGGAAAAGTTTTAGCGATTTGTGGAGTTTTTGGATTTTGGTTTTTGTTTCAAAATTGGCAACAGACACAAGCAAGTCAAAACCTAGTAGATTCTGTTGAAAGGGTACGGATTTTGCCTGACACTATTAAGGTCAATGGAGACAGTCTGTCCTTTCGGGGCAAGGCTGACGGCCGTACCTTCCAAGTTTACTATAAACTCCAGTCTGAGGAGGAAAAAGAGCTCTTTCAAGCCTTAACAGATCTTCACGAGATAGAGCTAGAAGGGAAAGTTTCAGATCCTGAAGGGCAGAGAAATTTTGGTGGATTTGACTACCAAGCCTACCTGAAGACTCAGGGGATTTACCAGACATTGACTATCAAGAACATCCAGTCAGTTAAACAGGTTAAAAGTTGGGATATAGGGGAAAATCTGTCCAGTTTACGTCGAAAGGCTGTAGTTTGGATTAAGATGCACTTTCCAGATCCTATGCGCAACTATATGACAGGTCTTCTTTTCGGACATCTAGATACTGATTTTGAGGAGATGAATGAGCTCTATTCCAGTCTTGGAATTATCCATCTCTTTGCTCTGTCGGGTATGCAGGTGGGTTTCTTTATGGATGCCTTTAAGAAACTCCTCTTGCGATTGGGCTTGACCCAAGAGAAGTTGAAGTGGCTAACTTATCCCTTTTCTCTTATCTATGCAGGTCTGACAGGATTTTCAGCATCTGTTATTCGCAGTCTCTTGCAAAAGTTACTAGCCCAACATGGTGTTAAGGGTTTGGATAATTTTGCCCTAACGGTCCTTGTCCTCTTTATCATCATGCCTAACTTTTTCCTAACTGCAGGAGGGGTCTTATCCTGCGCTTACGCTTTTATCTTGACCATGACTAGTAAAGAAGACGATGGGCTCAAGGCTGTTGCTGGAGAAAGTCTGGTCATTTCCTTGGGAATATTGCCCATTTTATCCTTTTATTTTGCAGAATTTCAGCCTTGGTCTATTCTTTTGACCTTTGTCTTTTCCTTTCTGTTTGATGTGGTCTTCTTACCGCTTTTGTCCATCTTATTCATTCTGTCTTTTATTTACCCAGTCACTCAGTTTAACTTTGTCTTTGAGTGGTTGGAGAACATCATTCGCTTGGTATCGCAGCTGGCAAGTAGGCCCCTGGTCTTTGGTCAACCCAACGCATGGCTGTTGATTCTACTGTTAGTTTCATTAGCCTTAGTCTATGACATGAGGAAAAACATTAAAAGACTAGCAGGATTTAGTCTCTTTATTGTGGGTCTCTTTTTCCTGACCAAGCATCCGCTGGAAAATGAAATCACTATGTTGGATGTGGGGCAAGGAGAAAGTATTTTCCTACGGGATATGACTGGTAAAACTATTCTCATAGATGTAGGTGGTAAGGCAGAATCTGATAAGAAAATCGAGGCTTGGCAAGAAAAGTCGACGACCAGCAATGCCCAGCGTACCTTGATTCCCTATCTAAAAAGTCGAGGAGTAGACAAGATTGACCAGCTGATTTTGACAAATACAGATAAGGAGCATATTGGCGATTTGCTGGAGGTGACCAAGGCTTTCCATGTCGGGGAGATTTTAGTATCAAAAGGAAGTTTGACACAGAAGGAATTTGTATCAGAACTAGAAGCAAGCCAAACCAAGGTACGCAGTGTGACAGCAGGGGAAAACTTGCCGATTTTTGGCAGTTACTTAGAACTTCTATCTCCAAGGCAGATTGGAGATGGGGATCGTGATGGTTCCCTGATTCTTTATGGGAAACTTTTGGATAAGCACTTTCTCTTCACAGGAAATTTGAAAGAGAAGGGAGAGAAGGATCTTCTAAAGCAATACCCTGACTTAGAGGTGGATGTCCTGAAAGCAGGTCAACATGGTGCTAAAACATCATCCAATTCAGCTTTCCTAGAACAGCTCAAACCGGAGTTCACTCTCATCTCAGTTGGAAAAAACAATCGTGCGAAACTCCCCCATCAGGAAACCTTGACACGACTGGAAAGTATCAAGAGTAAGATTTACCGAACTGACCAGCAAGGGGCTATTCGCTTTAAAGGATGGAATAGTTGGCAGATTGAAAGTGTTCGTTAGAAAGAAAAGATGTTATATATTAGTAAAATAAACAAATAATCTGTTGCATAATATAGAGAAAAACGATATAATGAAAGCGTCTCCAATAGTAAAGATATAAATGCAATGAAAACATGAAAAATCAGTAAAACCCGTTTTATTAGCTAGTTTGTTATCTGTTGGTCTTTTTCAATCCATTGTATCTGCTGTAACAGTCACTAAAAAATATTGGTATGATTGGAATACTATGTGGGAATATAGTACTAACTATCACAACCATCAATACATTTCTAGCCCGTTATGGTCTATTCTGAGTATAAAATTGGCGGAGGATGGAATTACAATCGTTATGAGGTCATAAACTACTACAGCGGAGGCTATTAATCGATAAAGAGTGAGAAAAAGGAGGGCTGTATATGATAAATCTTACTCATGTTACCTTAAAAACGCGACAAGTCATCTTGCAAGATGCGGATTTCACCTTTAAAAAGGGTAGGATTTATGGCATTCTTGCTATCAATGGCTCTGGAAAGACGACCCTGTTCCGAGCTATGAGCAAGCTGCTTCCCCTTGGTAGTGGACATATCGCAGCCTCTCCTTCTTTATTTTATTATGAAAGCGTTGAATGGCTGGATGGAAACTTAAGTGGGATGGACTACCTTCGTCTCATAAAAAATATCTGGAAGTCAGACCTAAACTTGGGGGACGAAATCGCCTATTGGGAAATGTCTGACTATATCAACCTTCCCATCCGCAAGTATTCCTTAGGGATGAAGCAACGCTTGGTGATTACCATGTATTTCCTCAGTCAGGCGAAATGCTGGCTCATGGATGAGATAACAAATGGCTTAGATGAGTATTATCGACAGAAGTTTTTTGATAGGCTGGCACAAATCGATAGAAAAGAACAGCTGGTTCTTTTGAGTTCCCACTACAAAGAGGAGTTAATGGAGATTTGCGATAGCATCGTAACCATTCGTCAGGGGCAGATAGAAGAGGTTCCGTTATGAAAGATATTAGCCTATTTTTATTAAAGAAAGTTTTCAAAAGTCGTTTAAACTGGATTATCTTACTTTTATTTGCATCTGTACTCGGTGTTACCTTTTATTTAAATAGTCAGACTGCAAACTCACACAGCTTGGAGAGCGAGTTGGAAACCCGTCTTGTAAAAGATGAGAGAATCATCAATGAAAATGAAGCGAAGCTTTCCCAAATGTCTGACACCAGCTCGGAGGAATACCAGAGTGTTAAAAGAAATTTAGAATTGCAAAAAAATCTTTTAACGCAAGAGAAAGAAATTCTAACTTTACTAAAAGAAGGGCGCTGGAAAGAAGCCTATTATTTGCAGTGGCAAGATGAAGAGAAGAATTATGAAGTTATGTCAAATCAACCGACTTCTAGCTCTGAATTAAAAATGGCGAGCGACCGCCAACGGAAGATTTACCAAGCCCTGTATCCCTTGAACATAAAAGCACATACTTTGGAGTTTCCGACCCACGGGATTGATCAGATTGTCTGGATTTTAGAGGCTATCATCCCAACCTTGTTTGTGATTGCTATTATTTTTATGCTAACACAACTGTTCGCAGAAAGATATCAAAATCATCTCGATACAGCTCAGTTATATCCTTTTTCAAAAGTGACATTTGCCATGTCCTCTCTTGGAGTTGGGGTGAGTTATGTAACCGTGCTGTTTATCGGAATCTGTGGATTTTCTTTTCTAGTGGGAAGTCTGATAAGTGGTTTTGGACAGTTAGATTATCCCTACCCATTCTACAGCTTGACAAATCAAGAGGTAACTATTGGGAAGATACAAGATGTGTTACTTCCTAGCTTGCTATTAGCTTTCTTAGCCTTTATCGTCGTTGTGGAAGTCGTTTACTTGATTGCTTACTTTTTTAAGCAAAAAATGCCTGTCCTCTTTCTTTCCCTCATTGGGATTGTTGGCTTATTGTTTGGTATCCAAACGATCCAGCCTCTTCAGAGTATTGCACATCTGATTCCCTTTACTTACTTGCGTTCAGTAGAGATTTTATCTGGAAGATTACCTAAGCAGATTAATAATGTCGATCTACATTGGAACATGGGGATGGTCTTACTTCCTTGCCTGATTATCCTTTTGTTATTGGGGATTCTATTTATCGAAAGATTGGGAAGTTCACGTAAAAAGGAAGTTTTTAATAGGTCTTAGCGTTTCTATACGGAAGGTGAGGAAAAAACTAACACAGGGAGGGAACCAACTAGGTTCTCTCTTTTTGATGCAGACATCAAGAAGAAAACAGAAAGTTTTTGAAAAAATGACTTTTTATCTTGACAAGGAATAGAAAACTTGGTATCATATAAAAGTTGAGAAAAGCAGAAGTGAGAGCTTCTCGCCTTGTGACATCAAGTTGCCTGGCCCTACGGATGAAAAGTTTCTAAGAAACGCTATCATAACGTGCGGGCTTGTATTATTACGAGTCCGCTCTTGTTTTTCTCTAATAATAAAAAAGAGGTGAAAACCATAGCAAAGCAAGACTTATTCATCAATGATGAAATTCGTGTACGTGAAGTTCGCTTGATCGGTCTTGAGGGAGAACAGCTAGGCATCAAGCCACTCAGCGAAGCGCAAGCATTGGCTGATAGTGCGAATGTTGACTTAGTTTTAATTCAACCCCAAGCAAAACCGCCTGTTGCTAAAATTATGGACTACGGTAAGTTCAAATTTGAGTACCAGAAAAAGCAAAAAGAACAACGTAAAAAACAAAGTGTTGTTACTGTGAAAGAAGTTCGTCTGAGTCCAACTATTGACAAGGGTGACTTTGACACAAAACTTCGCAATGCACGCAAGTTCCTTGAAAAAGGAAATAAAGTTAAGGTATCCATTCGCTTTAAAGGGCGTATGATCACCCATAAAGAGATTGGTGCAAAAGTTTTAGCCGAGTTTGCTGAAGCAACACAAGATATTGCGATCATCGAACAACGAGCTAAGATGGATGGACGCCAAATGTTCATGCAGTTGGCGCCAGCAACTGACAAAAAATAATTGTCAGAAAGTTAAATAAAGGAGAAAAAATCATGCCAAAACAAAAAACACACCGCGCATCAGCTAAACGTTTCAAACGTACAGGTTCTGGTGGACTTAAACGTTTCCGTGCTTACACTTCTCACCGTTTCCACGGAAAAACTAAGAAACAACGTCGTCATCTTCGTAAAGCATCTATGGTGCATTCAGGAGATTTCAAACGTATCAAAGCAATGCTTACTCGCTTGAAATAATAGCCTAACAGTAAGTAAACAATTCTAGGAAATATTTGGAGGAAATAAAACATGGCACGTGTTAAAGGTGGCGTTGTATCACGCAAACGTCGTAAACGTATTCTTAAATTAGCAAAAGGTTACTATGGAGCTAAACACATCTTGTTCCGTACTGCAAAAGAACAAGTAATGAACTCTTACTACTATGCATACCGTGACCGTCGTCAGAAAAAACGTGACTTCCGTAAATTGTGGATCACTCGTATCAATGCGGCAGCTCGTTTGAACGGACTTTCTTACTCACAATTGATGCATGGTTTGAAATTGGCTGAGATTGAAGTTAACCGTAAAATGCTGGCTGACTTGGCTGTTAACGATGCAGCAGCTTTCACAGCTCTTGCAGATGCAGCTAAAGCAAAACTTGGTAAATAATGATAAACTGTTTCATTCTTACTCTCGTGGTTTTTACCGCAAGAGTAGGGTGAAACTTTTTTATTTTCCATAAATGATTTTCTATTTTAGAGAGTAAATAACAGATTTTTTCAAAGAAAATAGGATATTTCTTGTATAATAGGAATATCTAAAAAAGATTTGGAGTTAGAAGAAGATGATAATAGGTATTGATTTAGGAACGACTAATTCTTTAGTAGGGGTTTATCAAGATGGCCAGGTCAAGTTGATTCCCAATGCTTTTGGTGAGTATTTGACTCCTTCTGTTGTGGCTTTAGATGACAATGATGAGATTATAGTTGGAAAAATTGCCAAGGAACGCTTAGTAACTCACCCAGATAAGACAGTTTCTCAGTTCAAGCGTTTTATGGGGACCAAACATGAGTTGACGTTAGGGAATCGAGCATATAAGGCTGAAGAATTGAGCTCTTTTATCATTCGAAAGTTGGTAGATGATGCAGAGACCTATCTTGGAGAAAAGGTCGAGGAAGTGATTGTCAGTGTTCCAGCCTATTTCAATGATGCTCAACGCTATGCGACCAAACTAGCAGGGAAATTTGCAGGCGTTCAGATTGATCGGATTATCAATGAACCCTCTGCAGCGGCTCTTGCTAAAAGATCTATGGTAAACCAAGAAGATCAATCCTTTATTGTAGTTGATTTTGGCGGTGGTACTCTTGACATTTCAGTTGTAGAGCTTTTTGATAACATTGTCGAAATCGTCTCGATCGCAGGGGACAATCGTTTGGGAGGAGAAGACTTCACTGCGGCTATTGCTGAGGAATTTTTAGTCTCCAATCAATTAACCAAGGATTCGATTTCCCGAGAATTTTATAGCAAAATTCTGGTGCAGGCTGAAAAGACTAAGCTAGAACTCAATAGTAAAGAAGAAGTGAAGATGACAGTTCTGGACCAAGAACAGGAATACACTTTAGACCTGACCTACCAGCGTTTTTATGAGCTTTGTCAACCTCTGCTAGCCCGTGTTAAGGCTGTTTTGGATCGTGCCTTGATGGATGCACGTTATAGCTATGTATCATCTGATAACTTTGTTCTTGTGGGGGGGACTTCGAAACTCCGCTTGGTTCAGGACTTTTTATCCTACTGTATCAATCAAGTTGTGCAGGTATCGGATGATCCTGATCGGATGATTGCGAGAGGTTGTGCACTTCTAGCAGGTATCAAAGAACGCCAGGGTGAGATACGAGATTTATTACTTTCTGATATTTGTCCTTTTACACTGGGGATTGAGATAGTTGGAGACCGTTTTTCGCCGATTATTGAGCGAAATTCTACCCTACCTGCTTCACGCATCGAGCAGTACTATACGGCTGAATTGGGACAGAGCCAAGTCAAGATAAAGGTCTATCAAGGTGAGATGATGAAGGCATCACAAAACCTGTTCCTAGGAGAATTAGAAGTTCCCGTCCCTGTGAATACTCGAGTAAATGAAAGTTTCACAGTTCGATTTACCTATGATTTAAATGGGATTTTGGATGTCGAAGTGAAAATTGATTCCACACATGAAGTCTTTAGTCATGTTATTCTCCAAGATAGCATTACTCTGACAGAAAAGGAAATTAAGGCTAAGCAAGCAGAGTTGACTCGCTATAAGATCAATGCTCAAGAAACAGAGGTTTATCGTTTCTTGATTGAAAAAGCGAATCGTGTGTACAGTATGCTCTTGGGGAGAAGAAGAGATGAGCTAATGGCTGAAACTAGACGATTTGAAGAAGAGGTCAGTCAAGCATCTGTTTATCATTTGCCAAAACTTTATCAATCATTTTCAAACTATCTAGACTTCCTAGAGCGAGGACTGTAAAAGAGGAGACCTTATGAATATATGGGAAACTTTAGGGATAGAGCCAACGACTGACGTCAAGCTTATTAGAAGGCGTTATGCTGAACTGGTTCGGCTCTATCACCCAGAAGACCAACCAGAAATTTACCAAGAAATTGTTGAAGCGTATCAAAAAGCCTTGACTTATGCGAGATCTAGAAACACAAGACTAGAAAATAGTCTAAGAAAAGCGAGTGACTCTCAAGAAGCTACTAAACTTGAAGAAGAGGCGAATGAAAAACCTAACTCTAGTCTCAACTTTGAACACTTGACTGAAGAAACGAAGACTGAGAACGAAGAGTCTGAAACATCTAGTCTTGATTTCAGTGATTATCAGCAATCGACTGATAAAACCAGCAATTCTTTTAACTTTGAAACCTTTAAAGCGGAAGAGGATGAGCAAAATTCCACCCTTGACTTTAGTGACTATGATGAGGAAGTTCAGCTAAATGGAGATTCTGAAGAAAGAGCTAAGAATACCCTCAACTTTGAAACGTTTGGTGACGAAGAGAACCAAGGGCAAGAAGGAATAACAAGGTCTACTCTTGACTTTAGTGGTTATAATGAAGAAACTTATCTGATTCGAAATGCGATTGAAAGTATTGTTGGAAATGACGGTTATAACCAAGAGGAACAAGAGCATCTATGGCGTCAGTTCTTTCATCAGTATCAGTATGATATGGACATTGTTCAATCCGTTTTAGAGGAAATGGATGTTTATATTTTTAATAAACCGGAGCAATTTTCTATCCTCATTCCCTTGCTGGAAGACTATATACCTGACTTCCGATACTGGGGCTATTACTATAAACTGAAGCATTGGAAGGTTAAAAGAGCTACCGCCTACAAAAATGGAGAGTCTCTTGAAGATGCAAAAAAAGAAATTTCGAATTTGTATGCTTCTTATCGTTTATGTCAGGCAATCCTTGAAGATTCCCAAAGAGCTAATCAGATTGGAGCTTGGATAAAATTTTTCAGTCAATCATTTTCTCCTAGTACTGTCCTTTTTCTCTTGAATAACAGTAAACAAATGATTACTTGCATTCCAGTTTTGGCTTATATCTTGGAGAAGATTAAACCAGAGGTTGGAGAAGAGGAACAAAAAGCCTATGATGAACTTCTAGCTTACTTTGAGGAATTACAAGCAGATTCAGAAGAACCATTCGATATCCATTCTTATAATTTGCTAAATTCATCGGAGGTTGAGGAAAAACTATATCTTTTACTCTATAGTCCATATCAAGACGAGTATAAACTGTTACGTGATTGGCAATACCTTTTTGAATCAGTCAAAGATCACACGCTTCTACTTGATTTGTTAGAAAAGGTGGACGTCTATCCTTTAACCAATGCGAAAGTGTTAGCTCTCGTTCTCCAATTTGTGGAGCGTTACAGTGATGAGGAATCAAATCCTTACCTGAAAAAACTCCATTTCTGGAAGAGTATCCATTCCTATCCTTCAGTGGTAGAGGAGTATGCACTTAACAAAAAAGAAAATTTTGATTACTGGTACAATGAAGGTTATCTTTATATAGATAAGCTTACTAAGAGCGATGAAGATATCAATGATTGGGAGAAGTGGAGAAGCTACTTTAAAGGAAGACCACGCATTCTAACGATTTTGCTTCAACAGATCTATAAGGAGTACCATCGGTTTACAGATGGCGATATCCTAAGATATGTTTTAGCTCCTTTTCCTACTTCTAAAATGGCTCCCCAAATGATGACGGAGGAGACAGACCAGAAACTAGAAGAGATGACGACTTATGCCTATGAACTTAGTCATCCAAAGGCCAAGCTCTCTTATTTGGATTGGAAAAAAAGACAAGTCTTTAAAAATAAGTTTCTTCAGTTTGTCTTTGGTCTATTTTCGATTGTGAGTTTGATACTCAGTGTTCTAGAGCAACCTATTGATAATTTATGGGTCCATGCTGGTATATTTTCTCTCTTTTACGTCTATATGCTAAAATTAAGGCAAACACAGATTGAGGAAGGAGTGACAGCTAGGGGTTCAAAACGAAAATTCTACCACAGTCCCCATCTATGGTTCCTATTCATCTTGTTATTGCTCCTCGTCACTCCATTCTTACCGTTTGGTCTTATTGGGGCCCTTATTTTCATTACATTTTTCTGTCTCATCGATGGTTTCCAGGTGAGTCAAGGGCTGAAGTGGGATTATTCTTTGGATAAGCTGATTCCTGTCGGTATCTTTCTTTCTGCTGGCTTCTTATCTGCTTTGGTAAATCGAAGCCAGATCATTTCCGGAGTTGCAATGATGTACTTCCATATTTTTGTAATCCTTGTGATTTGCTTGTCTTTTACACGATTTAGTCCCGGATTTCCAACATCATTGAAAAAAATTCTCCTTCCAGCAATCTTGGGTATCCTACTCTTTCAATTATTGCCTTTCGTTCACAGCCGCTTAAACCTCTTTAATCCAACTATTCTACGAAATGAAACGCTGGCCATAACCGTTATCCTCTTGTTAAATGGAATTGTCTTGTCTTATTTTACAAAGGAACAGGGCTTCATGATTGGTGTGAAGAAGGTCTTTATGATTTATGGCTTGCAGATCTTTATTTTCCTAAGAAGACTGTTCCGAATCCTATTCGCACTTATACCTGATTTTAGCAAAATTCATTTTGAAAAAGACCTGTTAATCTTGAATAGCGAATTTGCTTTCTACTTCCTCGAGGGACTTTTTGTCCTTATCCTGCTTTTCCTTATTCGCAATATACGCAAGGAAAATCGTAAAAGTGCTGCTTAGAATGAAAGCTTAGAGAAGAGGACTCTAGTTCAAGTTTCTAGTAAATTTTTCTGAATAAAGGTATAATAGAACTATTAAAACGAAAGAGGTAATGAAAATGGCTTCAAAAATGCTACACACTTGCTTGCGAGTAGAAAACCTTGAAAAATCAATCGCTTTTTATCAAGATGCTTTTGGATTTAAAGAATTACGTCGCAGAGATTTTCCAGATCATGCTTTCACCATTGTCTATCTAGGACTTGAGGGGGATGACTATGAGTTGGAGTTGACTTATAACTATGATCACGGTCCTTATGTGGTAGGAGATGGCTTCGCCCATATCGCCCTCAGTACACCTGACCTTGAGGCCCTACATCAAGAACATAGCGCTAAAGGCTATGAGGTGACAGCCCCTAATGGACTTCCAGGAACTCAACCAAACTATTACTTTGTCAAGGATCCTGATGGCTACAAGGTCGAAGTCATTCGTGAAAAATAATCCAGTAAAGTCAAGTAGAATGTTCGTTTTCTGCTTGACTTTTTTTCTTTGAAAGAGTATACTAATACAAATTTAACCTTTAAGGGGAGTCCAGAGAGACTCACAAGGTGTCAGATAAAAGGGATAGGGGACTCTCTGTGGAGACTTTTTAAGTGTGCGCATGAGTTCTAGCCTATCTCGACTGAGACCTTGCAATAGCAAGGTCTTTTCTTTATCTGATCCCCTTAAATTTAAGGAGGAAAAGTCATGAATCCCACATGTAAGAAACGTTTTGGTGCCATTCGTTTGGAAACCATGAAGGTGGTCGCACAAGAGGAAATTGCGCCAGCAATCTTTGAATTAGTCCTAGAAGGGGAGATGGTTGAAGCCATGCGAGCCGGCCAATTTCTTCATCTGCGTGTGCCTGATGACGCCCATCTCTTGCGCCGCCCTATTTCAATTTCGTCTATTGACAAAGCAAACAAGCAGTGTCACCTTATTTATCGGATTGAGGGTGCTGGGACAGCTATTTTTTCAACATTAGGTCAAGGAGATACTCTTGATGTGATGGGGCCTCAGGGAAATGGGTTTGACTTGTCTGATTTAGACAATCAGAGCCAAGTTCTCCTCGTTGGTGGTGGGATTGGTGTTCCACCCTTGCTTGAGGTAGCAAAGGAATTGCATGCGCGTGGGGTGAAACTAGTAACAGTTCTTGGTTTTGCTAATAAAGATGCTGTCATACTCGAAAAGGAATTGGCCCAATATGGTCAGGTTTTTGTTACGACAGATGATGGTTCTTATGGTATCACGGGAAATGTGTCAGTCGTCATCAATGATTTAGATAATCAGTTTGATGCCATCTACTCATGTGGAGCTCCAGGAATGATGAAGTACATCAATCAAACCTTTTATGATCATCCAAGAGCCTACCTATCTCTGGAATCTCGTATGGCTTGTGGGATGGGAGCTTGCTATGCCTGTGTCTTAAAAGTGCCAGATAGTGAGACCGTCAGCCAACGCGTCTGTGAAGATGGTCCTGTTTTCCGCACAGGAACAGTTGTATTATAAGGAGAAAGTCATGACTACAAATCGTTTACAAGTTTCTCTACCGGGCTTGGATTTGAAGAATCCGATTATCCCAGCCTCAGGCTGTTTTGGTTTTGGTCAAGAGTATGCCAAGTACTATGATTTAGACCTTTTAGGCTCTATTATGATTAAGGCGACGACACTTGAACCCCGTTTTGGGAATCCAACTCCCAGAGTTGCAGAGACACCTGCCGGTATGCTCAATGCAATCGGCTTGCAAAATCCTGGTTTAGAAGCTGTTTTAGCTGAAAAGTTGCCTTGGCTGGAAAGAGAATATCCTACGCTTCCCATCATCGCAAATGTTGCAGGCTTTTCAAAACAAGAGTACGCTGCCGTTTCTCGAGGAATTTCTAAGGCTAAAAATGTAAAAGCTATCGAGCTTAATATCTCTTGTCCGAATGTGGATCACGGCAATCATGGACTTTTGATTGGGCAAGATCCTGACTTGGCTTATGAAGTGGTAAAGGCAGCTGTGGAAGCCTCTGATGTGCCAGTTTATGTTAAATTAACCCCTAGTGTAACGGATGTTGTCACCATCGCCAAAGCCGCAGAAGATGCAGGAGCAAGTGGCCTAACCATGATCAATACTCTAGTCGGTATGCGCTTTGACCTCAAAACAAGAAAACCAATCCTAGCCAATGGAACGGGTGGAATGTCTGGACCAGCAGTCTTTCCAGTAGCCCTCAAACTCATCCGCCAAGTCGCCCAAACAACCGACCTTCCCATCATTGGAATGGGGGGAGTGGATTCGGCTGAAGCAGCGCTAGAAATGTATCTGGCTGGTGCATCTGCCATCGGAGTTGGAACAGCTAACTTTACCAATCCATATGCCTGTCCTGATATTATCGAAAATTTACCAAAAGTCATGGACAAATATGGCATTAGCAGTTTGGAAGATCTCCGTCAGGAAGTCAAAGCCAGTCTGAGATAAGCTAGGTTCTCCTTATCGTCAACAAGAAATAGAATCTTCATCAATTTGTAATATTTCCGTCGGTTAACTATGTTACAATAGGGTTTAGAAAACGTTATTGGAGCATTTAAATGAAACGATGGAAAGTGGCCCTAGTAAGTGCTGGCTTATTGGGGTGTTTTTTTACTGTAGTGGAGACAGCAAAAGCAGAAGAGGGAACTTGGCAAGGAAAGACCTACCT
Organism: Streptococcus oralis; assembly: GCA_963554735.1. Lineage (GTDB taxonomy): Bacteria > Bacillota > Bacilli > Lactobacillales > Streptococcaceae > Streptococcus > Streptococcus oralis_CX. The sequence goes on along the minus strand of CAUVSV010000023.1, from coordinate 8,202 downwards.
CAAAGCAGACAGGAAACCAGCAACCAACCAATGGATCTATGACCAAACGCAACAGGCCTGGTTTTATTTAACAGCTGATGGAAATCGTGCTGAGAACGGCTGGTTGACTGTTGGTGGTAAGGATTACTATTTTAACGAGACCGGAAAATTAGCCACAAAAACGTGGGTTGGCCAGTACTATGTGACTGAAAGTGGTACTAAAGCCAAGGAACAGTGGGTATTTAATCAGGAACAAGAATCCTGGTATTATCTCAAGTCTGATGGTCAGAAAGCGCAAAACGAATGGATTCAACAAGGTCAGGAAAAATATTACCTTAAAGAAGACGGGAAAATGGCCAAAGATGAGTGGATCACTCAAGGGGAGAACCAATACTACATCAATTCACAAGGTAAAATGCTGAAAAATGCTTGGCTTGGTAAGAATTATATATCAGAAAATGGTAATAAGGTTAAACAAGCCTGGATTTATGATGACAACTATAGCAGCTGGTTCTACCTTCAACAAAATGGTACCTATGCTGAAAATGGCTGGTTAACTATAGATGGGAAGGACTACCATTTTAAATCAGGCGGCTATCTTTCTACCGAGCGTTGGATTGATCGCTTCTATGTTGCGAAGAGTGGAGCTAAATTGAAATCGGAATGGCTCTTTGATAAGAATTATGATGCTTGGTTTTACTTGAAAGCTGACGGAACCTATGCCGAAAAAGGCTGGGAAACGATTAAAGAAAAAGATTACCATTTCAAATCAGGCGGCTATCTTTCTACCGAGCGCTGGATTGACCGCTTCTATGTTGCTAAAAGTGGAGCCAAACTGAAATCGGAATGGCTCTTTGATAAGAATTATGATGCTTGGTTTTACTTGAAAGCTGACGGAACCTATGCTGAAAAAGGTTGGCAAACCATCAAAGGCAAGGATTACCATTTCAAATCTGGTGGCTACCTCTCTACGGAAACTTGGATTGACCGTAGTTATGTGACAAGCAGTGGTGCAAAAGCTGGTAAAGGGTGGCTCTTTGACAAGAATTATAACTCTTGGTTCTATATCAACTCTGATGGAAATTATGCCAATAAAGAATGGCTCTGGGATAATGGTTACTACTATCTCAAATCTGGTGGTTATATGGCTGCGAGTGAGTGGGTATGGTACAAGAATAACTGGTTCTACCTCAAGTCAAATGGAAAGATGGCTGAGAAAGAATTAATCTACGATTCATCCGACCAATCATGGTACTACCTTAAATCAGGCGGTTATATGGCAAAAAATGAAACTGTGGATGGTCATACCTTGGATGCTTCTGGTAGATGGCATGTTGCGGATAAAACCAAATATTACAAAGTTAAACCCATCACAGCCTATGTCTATAGTGCATCTGGAGAAATCTTGAGTTACATTAACCAAGGAAGCATTGTTTCACTGGATAGCTCGACGCGAAAAGGCGGCCGACTTGCAGTTTCGATTTCTGGCTTGTCTGGCTATATGAATCAAAGTGATTTGACAGCAGTAGATGAAGGAAGCGAGTTTATCCCTCATTATACTAGTGATGGGAAATTCCTCTACCATGAACTCTCTCCATACACGAGTATCAAAGTAGCTCCACACACATCTGCTATGGTTATTGGTAAGAAGTACTACTCAACTGACGGGGAGCATTTTGATGGCTTTACCATTAAAAATCCTTTCCTCTACAAAAACTTGAGAGAACCAAGTAATTATAGTGCAGCTGAATTGGATAAACTGTATTCGATGATGAACTTGCAGGATAGTCCTCTAGCAGGTAAAGGAGCGACTTTCAAAGAAGCTGAGGAACGCTACGGTGTCAATGCCCTTTACTTGATGGCGCATAGCGCTCTTGAAAGTGCGTGGGGACGCAGTCAAATTGCCAGAGATAAGAACAACTTCTTTGGTATTGCTGCCTATGATACTAGTCCATATCTCTCAGCCAAGAGCTTTGATAATGTGGATAAAGGGATTCTCGGAGCTGCCAAGTGGATTCGTGAGAATTACATTGACTATGGCAGAGACCACCTTGGAAACAAGGCGACAGGAATGAATGTTCGCTATGCTTCAGATCCTTACTGGGGTGAGAAGATAGCCAGCATCATGATGACTATCAACAGCAAACTTGGTTGGAAAGATTAATCAAAAGAAATCAACGATAACTACTGAAAAGTGGTTATCGTTTTTTAATAGACAATAAGTTGATTGAATAGCTTTACAAACTTGAAATTTATCAGACAATATATTAAAATATAAAAGAAATTATTTATAATTCAAGGAGTTTAAAATGAAGAAATCAATGATTGTTGGGCTTATTACTTTTATTGCTTTAGGATTAGCAACAGGATACTATTTCTTATCCTATGCGCCTCATCAAGCTGCTGTAACTAAGTTTGAAGATGTAGTAAAGGATTTAAATGAAAAGAATAAAGAAGTTGAGGATCAAATAGCTGAGGCTGAAAAGGTTATTGAGAATAATGAAGAACCTCTTGATTCTAAGACATTGGAAGAATTGAAATCAACTATAAAGGATAGCAAAGATTCACTTCGTAAAGAACCAGAAATGGAGAAAGCGACTGCTAAGATTGAGAAGCAAATTGAAGAATTAAGTCAACCATTAGATTATATTGAAACAAAAAGGAATTTGTCTGAAAAATTGACTCACTATCAAAATAGCATTCTTCAATTAAAACAAATTACAAATCCTTCTAGTTCTTTTATTGAAGAAAGACTTAAAGAAATAGAATCAATTACTGGAGTACAATCTGTTACGGAGGAAAATGACCCTAATAAAAAATTAAATAAACAAGGAGGATATACAGCGTCTGTATATTTTGTTGACAAGCAAGTGACTGAATCTGTAGAAGGCTCGGATATTGTTCATAAAGGCAATGATGTTGGAGGCAATATAGAGGTTTATAAGACAAAAGAAGATGCAGAAAAGCGCAATACTTATATTAGTGCTTTTGATGGAACTGCTTTAAATCCGGGATCCCACTATGTTTATGGAACCATATTAATTCGCACTTCGCACCATTTAACAGGAGCGCAACAGAAAGAACTGACTGAGAAAGTCTACAATAAATTAATTGAACTGAAATAATTAAAAAATTGGATAGCTATCTGTTTTATTGAACTAAGATACAGTCAAAAAGCCGTTGGAAAACGGTTTTTTGTTATAATTAAATGAAGAATGTAGAATTAAAGGAGAATATCATGACTTTTGAAGAAATCCTGCCTGGGTTAAAGGCCAAGAAAAAATATGTACGCGCTGGTTGGGGAGGGGCTGAAAACTATGTCCAACTCTTTGACACTATCGAACAAAACGGGGTTGCACTTGAAGTGACGCCTTATTTTCTCATCAACGTGTCTGGAGATGGCGAAGGCTTTTCCATGTGGAGCCCGACACCTTGTGATGTTTTAGCGACGGATTGGGTAGAAGTGCATGACTAGACGTGTATTGATTACAGGTGTAAGTTCAGGGATTGGTCTGGCTCAAGCTCGACTCTTTTTAGAGAAGGGTTATCAAGTTTATGGAGTTGACCAAGGTGAAAATCCACTCTTACAGGGTGATTTCCACTTTTTACAGAGAGATTTGACCTTGGACTTGGAGCCAATTTTTGACTGGTGTCCTTATGTGGATGTTTTGTGCAATACTGCTGGAGTTTTGGATGATTACAAACCCCTATTGGAACAATCAGCGCAGGAAATTCAAGAGTTTTTTGAAATCAACTATATGACTCCTGTTGAGTTGACTCGCTATTATTTGACGCAAATGCTGGAAAATAAAAAAGGAATCATTATCAATATGTGCTCTATTGCTTCAACTCTAGCGGGAGGTGGTGGTCACGCCTATACTTCCTCTAAGCATGCCTTGGCTGGATTTACCAAGCAGTTGGCTCTAGACTATGCTGAAGCTGGGATTCAGGTATTTGGAATTGCTCCAGGGGCAGTCAAGACAGCCATGACTGCTGCCGACTTTGAGCCAGGTGGATTGGCTGACTGGGTGGCTAGTGAAACGCCAATCAAGCGCTGGATCGAGCCAGAGGAAGTAGCAGAAATTAGCCTTTTCTTAGCAAGTGGAAAAGCGAGCGCCATGCAAGGACAAATCTTGACAATAGATGGTGGCTGGTCTTTGAAGTAGGAGGAGTTGGATGGAAATCAAAAAACACTTTGGAGTCTATGCTGTTTGCTTTGAAAATGGGAAGTTACTCTGCATTGAAAAAACGAGGGGCCCTTATCAACATCGTTATGATCTACCTGGTGGTAGTCAGCAACTTGGTGAAGGATTGACGGAAACGCTGATTAGAGAAGTGATGGAAGAGACAGGATTTACTGTTAGAAGCTATTCCAATCCTCGAATCTACGATGTTTTCGTCAGGGAAGAGTTAACAAATTTTACGGTTCACCATATCATGGCATTTTATGATATTGAGATAAACAAGAAGAAAGCTCAAGTCACGATTTCGGAAGATGTCTCTGATGGTGCGAATGATTCACTCGGATATGTTTGGATGGATATTCAGAAAATCACAGAAGAAAACGCATCGCCACTAGTCTTGAAAGTTAAGTCTGAATTATTAGGATTTCCAGAACTGGACAAGACCTTGTATATGAATTGGAAGGTGAAGTAGGGGGATAATGGAACTATTTAAAACATGGAAGAAAAATATGGTTCTTTATGGTCTTAAATCTCAAATCGGAACTGTCTACCGAAACAGTGATAGGACAACAAGCTTTTATGATGTTGGAAATTTTCTATACCTAGCAGGGGAGTTGGATTCCAGATTTTGGGAAGATTTTGTTAGGAAATACGGTTTAGATTATAAGATTATTATTTCAGAAGATACTAATTGGCAAGATTTTCTACATCGGAAAGTGGAGCTAAATTCTTTTACTCGCTATTCTTTTAAAGATAGGGCAAATTTTCAAGTTGAATTTCTAAATGATCTAGTTACTCACTTAGAGGAAGATTTCAATATTGTGCCTATTGATAATCATATTTATAACTGCTTTTCTGAGGAAGAATGGTCACAAGATTTACAGGGGGATTTTGAGTCCTATCAGGATTTTGTTTTAAAGGGTGGATTTGTCTTTGTGATTCTTAAAAATAATGAACTGATTGCTGGGATTTCCTCAGGGTTAGTTTACCGTAGAGCAGTTGAAGTGGAAGTTGCAACTAGACCAAACGAACAAGGAAATGGATTTGCTAAAAAGCTTGGTGCTACAATGATTCTGGAGAGTTTAAATAGAGATATGTTTCCACTTTGGGATGCTCATAACGAGGCTTCCAAAAAAGTAGCAGAATTTTTAGGATATGAGTTATTTGAACCTTATGAAGCTTTTGAACTAGAGGAAGGTATCATATAATGATATCTGATATTGTATGTTTTAAGACGAGGTGAATGGCTATGCAAAAACAACTTGTCCTTAGTGGAGAACAAATTGTTGAAAAAGTTTATCCTCAGTTATTGCACCACGTCGGTATGATTCGTGGAGAATACTTACTGAGAGAGCTTAATCAAAACATCCTATTAGCAAGTTGCCAGCAATTTGTAAAAGATTATCTAGATACCGTTTGCTCCTTGTACTCAGATGAAGAGGTTTGGTATCGTTTTTCAGAGTTAACAAATACAGAAGCTAATTGTCTAAAGGGGACTAAAGAGCATTTTGATGAAAATCATCCCTTATTTGGATATAGAGGGATAAGGCGTTTGCTGGCGTGTCCGAATGAATTTCAGGCTGAGGCAAATGTCGTTACAGAAGTTTATCAAACAAATCCCAATCTGTCTGTTATCTTTCCTTTTGTCAATAATTCTGAGCAGTTAAAGCAAGCTATTAGAGTATTGCGTGAGCATGGTTTTACTGGAAAAGTCGGCACAATGATTGAATTACCGTCAGCTTATTTTGACTTGGACAGGATACTGGAAACTGGTATTTCAAAGATTATAGTTGGAATGAATGATTTGACTTCTTTTGTTTTTGCGACTGTGAGAAACAGTCAATGGCATGATATGGAAAGTCCAATAATGTTAGATATGCTAAGAGATATGCAGGATAAAGCAAGGATAAAAAAGATTGACTTTGCTGTAGCAGGCTATCTGAACTTTTCTTTCATACAAAAAATGAATCAGATGGGTATCAAGTGTATTATCCACTACAGTTCTATTCCAGAGATTTTTGATTTAGAGATTGACCATACGGACCATCTCAAACACATAAAAGAAAAAAGTAAAAAATTACAGAGGAGCAACCTATGACACCGCAAGAAATGTGGAATGCATACAAGAAAATCAATCCCTCGATCGGAGATGAAATCGATGCTTGGGCTTTTGGAGTAGAGGCCGATCTCTTGGCAGATTTGGTTTTAAAAGGCGAAAAGACTGCAACCGCCTCAGCCTACGACCTCTACACATTAGAAGGCGAACCTCTTCCACGAGAAGGGACCTTTGATGTCATTTTAGATGGCAAAGATCGAGCTGTCTGCATTGTCGAAATTACCAAGGTTTCCGTTCAGCCCTTTCATCAAGTTTCTGCTGACCATGCCTACAAGGAAGGTGAGGGAGACAAATCTTTAGCCTATTGGCGCCAGGTCCATGAAGACTGTTTCACCGAGTGGCTGAGAGAGGCAGGACTGACTTTTACACCTGACAGCAAGGTCGTTCTAGAAGAATTTCGCAAGGTCTACCCACTGTAGACTGTAGAAGGAAGAAAGTTTTGGAAATTACCGTCCAATCCTTTTTTCTAAAGCAAAACATGATATAATAAGTTTGTTTGAAGAAGAGTAAAACTCTTAAACTTAGAATAGGAGAAAACTATGCAAGCAGTTGAACATTTTATTACCCATTTTGTTCCTGAACATTATGATTTATTTTTAGACTTGAGTCGTGAGACCAAGACTTTTTCTGGGAAGGTGACCATCACTGGTCAAGCGAAAAGTGACCGTATTTCCCTTCACCAAAAAGACTTGGAAATCGCTTCTGTAGAAGTTGTGGGTCAAGCACGTCCATTTACTGTTGACCATGAAAATGAAGCCCTTCATGTCGAATTGGCTGAGGCTGGTCAAGTTGAATTGGTTATTACTTTTTCAGGAAAAATCACAGACAACATGACAGGGATTTACCCTTCTTACTACACAGTTGATGGTATCAAGAAGGAAGTCTTGTCTACTCAGTTTGAAAGCCATTTTGCGCGTGAAGCCTTCCCATGTGTGGATGAGCCTGAAGCCAAGGCTACTTTTGACCTCGCCCTTCGTTTTGACCAGGCAGAAGGTGAAGTGGCCTTGTCAAACATGCCAGAAATTGATGTGGAAAAACGCAAGGAATCAGGCATCTGGAAGTTTGAGACAACACCTCGCATGTCTTCTTACTTGTTAGCTTTTGTTGCAGGTGATTTGCAAGGGGTAACGGCTAAAACTAAAAATGGTACCCTCGTTGGTGTCTACTCTACAAAAGCCCACCCACTATCTAACCTTGATTTCTCACTAGACATCGCCGTTCGCTCAATCGAGTTTTACGAAGATTACTACGGAGTTAAGTATCCAATTCCTCAATCGCTCCACATCGCCCTTCCTGACTTCTCAGCAGGTGCCATGGAAAACTGGGGGCTTGTGACTTACCGTGAAGTTTACTTGGTTGTGGATGAGAACTCAACCTTTGCTAGCCGTCAACAAGTTGCCCTAGTTGTAGCACATGAGCTGGCCCACCAATGGTTTGGAAACCTCGTGACTATGAAATGGTGGGATGACCTCTGGCTCAATGAAAGCTTCGCTAACATGATGGAATATGTCTGTGTGGATGCCATCGAGCCAAGTTGGAATATCTTTGAGGATTTCCAAACAGGCGGTGTTCCAGCGGCGCTTAAACGCGATGCGACGGATGGCGTTCAGTCTGTTCACGTTGAAGTCAAACACCCAGATGAAATCAATACCCTCTTTGACGGAGCTATCGTCTACGCCAAAGGAAGCCGTCTCATGCACATGCTTCGCCGTTGGCTAGGAGATGCTGATTTCGCTAAAGGCTTGCATGCCTACTTTGAAAAGCACCAATATGGAAATACCATTGGTCGTGACCTATGGAATGCCCTTGGACAAGCGTCAGGACGTGATGTTGCAGCTTTCATGGATTCTTGGTTGGAACAACCTGGATATCCAGTTCTCACTGTCAAAGTTGAAAATGATGTCTTGAAGATTTCACAAAAAC